>DUSJ01000085.1 GCA_012842645.1 Clostridiaceae bacterium
CAATATGCTGGTTTTCATTATATACTGCATTTATGTGATCCAGAACCAAAGGGGAACAATAGACGAAGTAAACAGCCTGTATGAACAGCTGAGGAAAGCTAACGAGGACTTGCAGAAGGCCAACGAGCAGCTTAAGGAATATTCAAAAATTACGGAAAAAATGGGTGAAACAAAAGAACGGAACCGCCTTGCAAGGGAAATACACGATACCCTCGGACATACCCTCACAGGTATATCGGCGGGAATTGATGCCTGCATCACCATGGTCGAGAAGAACCCAAAGGAGACAAAAAAGCAGCTTGAAGTTATATCAAGGGTGACAAGGGAAGGTATCAATGAAATACGCCGTTCTGTGAACAAGCTCAGGCCTGACACCCTTGAAAGGCTGAGCCTGGAATCAGCTATTCACCAGATGATAATAGAAATTGAGTCAATGACGCAAACACACATATATTTCAGCTCCGACGTGAAGAACCTGAAATTCGCATCAGATGAAGAAGATGCGATCTACCGGGTGATACAGGAAAGCCTGACCAATGCCATCCGTCATGGCAAAGCCTCACAGATATGGGTAAACATCAAGGACGGAGGTAACGGCGATATCATACTGACTGTCAAAGACAACGGGATCGGCTGCAAAGACATGAAAAAAGGATTCGGTATGAGACATATCATCGAAAGGATACGAATGCTGAACGGCACCGTGGAGTTCGACGGTACGGATGGATTCACAGTGACAGCACGAATACCGATCAGGTGGGGTGAAGAATTTGATTAAAGTATTGATTGCAGACGACCAGGAACTTATCCGAACAAGTCTCCAGATAGTGTTGAGCAACCAGGAGAACATTGAAGTCACGGATGTTGTCGCGAACGGGCAGGAAGTGATGCGAAGCGTCTACAGAAACAAGCCCGATGTCATCCTGATGGATATCCGCATGCCCAAAATGGACGGGGTGCAATGCACGAAGATCATAAAAGAAAATTACCCCCAAATCAAGATAATCATACTTACTACTTTTGATGATGACGAGTATGTATACAATGCCCTGAAGTACGGTGCCAGCGGTTACCTCCTGAAAGGCGTTTCCATAGACGACCTGGTCAAGGCGATACATACGGTTTACAGCGGAAGAGCAATGATCAATCCCGATATCGCTACCAAGGTCGTCAAGCTGTTCTCCCAAATGGCAAAAGGCTATAACCCCATAGAAGTGGGCAAAAAAGAAGTTGAAACCTTGACCAGGACTGAATGGAAAATAATTGAACAGGTCGCCTACGGCTTTTCCAATAAGGAAATTGCCGATACGCTCAACCTGTCTGAAGGAATGGTAAGAAATTATCTCAGCACCATATTGAGCAAGCTGAAGTTAAGGGACAGGACCCAGCTGGCCATCTGGGCAATCCAGTCCGGAGTGGGAAAAATAAAGACGGAGAGTCCGTATGAAGAAAAAGATTAAAATCATAATAGCCGCAATAATTATACTGATTTTAGTGGCAGTATCAGCGGGTACTTATATAAATATCAGCGCCAGGCCAATAGTACTTGAGTTTGGCATGTTCGCCGGAAGCAACTGGGACGTTGCCAATGCAAACAGTTATGTAATCATAGATAAAGCCATTGAACAGTTTGAAAGCAGGTATAAAAATGTAAAAATCCATTATTACAGCGGAATTCTGAAAGACGATTACTCGGAGTGGCTGTCCCAGCAGGTACTGATGGGTAAAACTCCGGACGTATTCATGATCCTGTCAAATGACTTTAACCAGTTCGCTTCATTGGGCTTACTGAAAGACCTGACCGAACTGATGGAAAACGATGAGACATTCGATAAAAACAAGTATTTCAAGACAACGCTCCTGTCCGGCGAATACCATGGCGTACAATACGCCCTTCCTTATGAGACGGTGCCTAACCTGATGTTTGTTAACAAGACCCTGCTTGAGAAGGAAGGAATCAGTGTTCCAGGCAGCAACTGGACCTGGGAAGATCTTTACAATATATGCAAAAGAGTGACAAAGGATATCGACGGGGACGGCATCCTGGACCAGTTCGGCATTTACAATTACGACTGGCTGGACGCAGCGCGGACCAACGGAGCGGTCTTGTTCGACGAAGATGAAATGCAAATCGACCTTTCCGATGAAAAGGTCGTTGAAGCTGTCAAATTCATTAAAATGTTATACTCTCTGAACCAGCAGCAGAATGTGACCCAGGAGGACTTTGACAGTGGTAACGTAGTGTTCATGCCCCTTTCTTTCGCAGATTACCGGACCTATAAGACATACCCATATAAAATAAAAAAGTACCTGAACTTCCAGTGGGATTGCATAACATTCCCGGCAGGCAAAGAAGGCGGAAACATATCTGAAGTAAGCACGCTGCTGATGGGCATAAGCAGCAAGACCGCCTATGAGGATTTGGCCTGGGAATTCCTGAAGCTGCTTACCTATGATGAAGAAATCCAGATGGATATATTCAGATATTCCCAGGGAGCATCCGTGCTGAAAAATGTCACCAGTTCGCTGGAAGCCGAGCTGATTCTTCAGGAAGATATGGAAGAGAGCGAAAAAGTCATTGACAATATCCTTCTAAGCAGAGTAATCGAAGAAGGAACCGTCGCTCCTAAAATATTGAAATACAACGAGGCAATAACAATCGCAAATGGTGGTATACAGGATATTATAAGATACGACAAGAACGTAGAGAGTTCTTTGCAGATACTTGAAAGGAGAATCAACCAATACCTGAAGCAATAATGCAAAAATACATAAAGGAAGTGGAGACTATGGAAAGGGGTATCTCGATCGCCGGTACTATAACAGTGGATTACAACAAGGTAATCGATCGCTATGTCGAAAAGGGAATGTTAAGCAACATCCTTTCCTGCACCAAGTGCGTGGGCGGCTGTGTCAACAATACCATTATAAACCTTTCCAAAATTGACCCGACTATCCCTCTCTACGCATATGGAGGAATTGGCAGCGACGAAAACGGAGAATTTGTTCTTAATACCCTCAGGCAGCACGGGATCAACACCGAAGGAATAAGAATATATGACGGCGAGCTAACGGCGTTCACTGATTGCATGACTGTTGAATCAACCGGAGAGCGAACCTTCTTTTTTGCCAAAGGCGCGTGCCGGCGTTTTTCGTATGAAGATATCGATTTCGATTCAATCAATACTGAAATGTTCCATATGGGATATGCGCTGCTGATGGATCCTTTCGACAGGAATGACCCGGAATACGGAACGGTTATGGCAAGGGCGTTGGCTAAAGTCCAGTCCAGGGGTATAAAAACCTCCATCGATCTGGTAAGCGTAGACAATGAAAGATATTCCGAAATAGTCCAGGCCAGCCTTAAATACTGCAATTATATAATCATCAATGAAATCGAGGCAGGAAAAACGGTAAATACCGATCCCTATGGTCCTGACGGAAGAATTGATGAGAAGCAGATCAGGAAGATATGCGAGAAACTGCTTGAAGCCGGCGTCAAGGAACGGGTGGTGATACACGCTCCGCAGGGAGGATGGGCAATGTCTTCTGACATGGAATTTTTCAGCGTTCCTTCCCTCAGGCTCCCGCCCGGCTATATCAAGGGAAGCGTTGGAGCCGGCGACGCTTTCTGTGCGGGAATACTGTATTCCATTTACAGGAATCTTTCCATTGAGGAGTCCCTCAGGATTGCCTGTGCCGCCGCTGCCTGCAACCTGTCCGAAGTCGACAGTATTTCCGGTATGAAGAGTATCGGGGAAATAAGAAAGCTGTACGAAAAGTACAAGGCAGCTGGTTAACCGGGATAATCATAAAGCATTTATAAAAATAAAAACAAGAAAGGCATCGGAGAGAAAATATGCTTGTTAACTTACAGGAAGTATTGTCTTATGCAGAAAAAAACCAATGGGCCATCGGGGCTTTCAATACGCCCAATCTCGAATGTATCATGGCTGTTCTCCAAAACGCAGAGTCTTACCAGGTCCCGGTAATCATTGCCCATGCCCAGGCGCATGAAAGAGTCATGCCTCTGGAAACAATAGGTCCCATTATGGTCCTTTGCGCGAAAAAATCCAGGGTCCCGGTATGTGTTCACCTGGATCACGGTGAATCGCCGGATTATATAGAAAAAGCCCTGGAACTGGGATTTACATCGGTCATGTACGACGGATCAAAGCTCTCTTTTGATGAGAATGTGGAGAATACCCGGAGGGCAGTAAAACTTTCAAGAAAGTTCAAAGCAGGGATTGAAGCTGAGATCGGGGTTATGGCGAGCAGTTCTGTCAGCAGCGAAGGGGCGAACGGAACAGCAGGAATCTATACCGATCCTGAAGTCGCAAAGAAATTTGTTGAACTGACCGGTATCGATGCGCTTGCCGCTTCGTTCGGAACAGTGCATGGCATATACACGGAAAAGCCAAGACTTGATTTTCAAAGGATTGAAAAAATCAAAGAACTGACCGGGACCCCGTTGGTCATGCACGGAGGATCGGGTCTGAGCGATGATGATTATATTACAGCGATCAAAAAAGGAGTACGCAAAATAAACTACTATACTTACATGTCCAGGGCAGCTGCTCTTGCGTCAAAAGAACTGCTTAACAGGCATGATGGCGTTATGTTCCATGATGTTGCCCTTGAGGCAATGAAGGCCATGAAGGAAGATACCCGAAGAGCGATGAAAGTATTTTACAGCATATCATGATTCAACCTGCTTCTATAAGGTCCGTAAACGCACTGCGAAATGATAACATAAGGAAAGGAATGGGATTTTATGAAACGTTCGGAGATCAACAGGATCATACAGGAAGGAGTCGAGTTTATAAAAGAGCATAAGTTTATGCTGCCGCCCTTTGCTTTCTGGACGCCCGAAGACTGGAAGTCCAGGGGTAAAGAGTATGATGAAATACGGGACAACCATCTTGGATGGGACATCACAGATTTCGGAAGCGGTGATTTTCATAATACCGGGTTATTTCTTTTTACCCTGAGAAACGGCAATATTAACATGCCCAAATATAAAAAGACGTACGCTGAAAAAATAATGATCGTAGGTGAAAACCAGGTCACTCCCTTCCACTTCCACTGGAAAAAGACAGAGGATATAATAAACCGTGGGGGCGGCAACCTGATGATCAGGCTGTATAACTCGACAAGCGACGGAAAGTTTGCCGATACTCCCGTAACAGTCAACAGCGACGGAAGGGAATATGAAGTCCCCGCAGGTACCACGATCAGGCTTGAGCCTGGAGAAAGCATTACCCTTTACCCCGGCCAGTACCATTCATTCTGGGGAGAACCCGGCAAAGGCCGTGTATTGGTGGGAGAAGTCTCGGAATGCAATGACGACTATACAGATAACCGTTTTTATGAGGAAATAGGAAGGTTCCCTTCCATAGAGGAAGACGAGCCGCCTCTGTATTACCTGGTGAACGATTATCCCGCAGAATAAATATTTCTCAGATCATCGACAGCAATAAGGACCAATGATAAAATAAGGTTAATGACTGTACCTCCCTGCCTCCTTAGGCAACCACAGACGATATTTTTAACGGAAATACTTGAAAATAAAATTTTTAGTTTGGGGAGATGAAATTATGGCATACCTTCTCGGGATCGATATCGGGACTTCCGGTACAAAAACAGTTTTATTTGACGTCTACGGACATACTGTCGCCAGCGACACGCAAGAGTATGTGCTCTATCAGCCCAATAACGGATGGGCTGAGCAGGACCCGGAGGACTGGTGGAAAGCGACTGTTGATTCCATCCAGAATGTTCTGAAAAAAAGCGGAATAGACCCGGCAGAAATAAAAGGCATTGGCCTGACAGGGCAGATGCATGGCGCTGTTCTGCTTGATAAAAACAATAAGGTCTTGAGAAAGGCTATCATATGGTGTGACCAGAGAAGCGCAAAGGAATGCGAGGAAATCACCTCTCTCGTAGGCGCAAAAAGGCTCGTCGAGATTACCGCAAATCCCGCGCTGACAGGGTTTACAGCTTCGAAGATCCTGTGGGTAAGGAACAATGAGCCTGACGTATTCGAAAAAGTATATAAAATATTGCTTCCTAAGGATTATATACGTTTCCGTCTCACGGGAGAATATGCCACCGAGGTATCCGATGCCAGCGGAATGCAGCTTTTGGATGTCCCGAACCGTTGCTGGAGCGACGAGGTATTGGAAAAACTGGGACTTGATAAAAGCATGTTGGGCAAAGTATATGAATCCCCGGAGATCACTGGCGTTGTAACGAATACTGCCGCTGAGATCACTGGCCTTAAAGCCGGTATCCCTGTTGTTGGAGGCGCCGGAGACCAGGCCGCCGGAGCCGTGGGCAACGGGATAGTCAAGAAAGGGGTCATCTCTTCCACTATAGGCACTTCAGGCGTTGTTTTCGCCTATTCCGAAAAAGTCAGCATAGATCCGGAAGGCCGTGTCCATACTTTCTGTCATGCCATTCCCAATACCTGGCATATCATGGGTGTAACCCAGGGCGCAGGCCTTTCGCTGCAGTGGTTCAGGAACAATTTCTGCCATGAAGAAATGTCTGCTGCAAGGCTAATTGACAAGGATGTTTATGTATTGCTTGACGATGCCGCGGCTTTGTCCAAAGCAGGAGCCAATGGTCTTATTTATCTTCCTTACCTTATGGGGGAAAGAACACCTCACCTCGACCCGGACTGCAGGGGCGTATTCTTTGGTTTGTCGGCCAAGCATGAAAAGCGCGATTTGATACGTTCCATCATGGAAGGCGTGGCATACAGTCTTAAGAACTGCCTTGACATAATTCAAGACATGGGTGTGGAGATCAACGAAGTCCGCGCATCGGGCGGCGGAGGCAAAAGCAAGCTCTGGAGACAGATCCAGGCCGACCTGTTCGGAAGGGACATATCAACCGTCAATTCCAGCGAAGGACCGGCGTATGGCGCCGCTCTCCTGGCGGGTGTGGGATCAGGCCTTTACAGCAGCGTAGAGGAAGCCTGCGATGCGACAGTGAAAGTTGTCACCACACAGTCCTATGATAAAGCCAATCACCAGGTTTACAGCAAATACTACAACCTGTACAACAAGCTTTATCAATCACTGAAAAACGATTTCAAAGTTCTGGCTGAGATCCAGAGAAGCTGACACCCGGTTCCAGTTTGTAACCGGTCTGCCCTCCATTTTCGGAGCAATGATTAATAAGCCCATGAAGACTAACTGTTATCATGGGCTTTTTCTCTATACTGTCAACGGGATGGTTCTTACCGTAATCGTATCACGTTGAGCAGCTCAATATCAGCCGGAGCAAGGTCATAGTATCTCAGATCATCAATATTAATCCATCTCGCGTCATTATGGACATTAAGGCGTATACTTTTTGAAAGGGCCCGGGCTTTATATGCTATAAGACGTATTTCTCCAGTATCATACCTGTATACGCAGCTGCCAAGACAGTCCAGAACCTCGATATTAAGATCCAGTTCTTCCATGATCTCACGTTTCAGGCATTCTTCGGCGGTTTCGCCTTCTTCGATTTTCCCGCCTGGAAATTCCCACTTAAATGCCAGCCTGTCATCCTTTGAGCGTTGCGTAATAAGTATCTCGCCATTACTGTTTTCAATAACCGCCGCAGCCACGTTTACCATATGATAATCCTCGTCACAGGAATTATTCAGTAAGATTATACCATAATGTTTTAAAAATACTCATTTAATCCTGTAACACGGTATCAATGCGGATATTATTGCTCCCATCATGACAAAGGAATACGGGAAAGTTTGAATTTATTACGGCCACAGAATGAATGTTTTAATGGAAGAGAAATATAAAGGAAGATATTATTTTTACGGGCAGCTATAGCTTATAGCTGATTTCACCAAGAAAATGAAAAGCCCTTGAAAACTCTTAGTTATCAAGGGCTTTTCCTGGTGATCCACCGGAGACTCGAACTCCGGACACCTTGATTAAAAGTCAAGTGCTCTACCGCCTGAGCTAGTGGATCATATTTGGCTGGGATGGCAGGATTCGAACCTA
>DUSJ01000086.1 GCA_012842645.1 Clostridiaceae bacterium
ACCGCAACCAAGGAGCAGATAGGGCTCATGATGACCAGCCTGGGAGGGGAGGCGAAGAAATGAGCAAACCAGGGAATGATAAAAAAGTACCTTTCATAAGGATCGCAAAGAGGGCTGATATATCTCCGGGTAAAGCATGGATTCTCCGGATCGCCGCCATTATTCTTTCCCTCGTGACAGGCGGAATCCTTATAATCGCTTTAGGACACAATCCGTTCAGCGTTTACAGGGATATGATAACAGGTTCGCTTTCTACAAGAACCGCGCTGATCGCCACGGCAAAAATCGCCGTGCCGTTACTGGGAGCCGCCATATCCATTGCGCCTGCGTTCAGGATGAAGTTCTGGAATATAGGTACCGAGGGCCAGATTCTTGCGGGAGCCATAGCGGCGTCATATTTTGCACTGTTTCAATACAAGAACCTGCCAAGGCCTGCGCTTCTTCTTGTAATGTTCATGGCAGCCGTTATCGCCGGCGGCCTGTGGGCCCTGATTCCGGCTATTTTCAAAGCCTTGTGGGGAACGAATGAAACACTTTTTACCCTAATGATGAATTACATTGTTATGAATATCGTGACGTACCTCAGGACAGGCCCCTGGAAAAACCCTTCCAGCAGCGGGTTCCCGAAGATAGCCATGTTTGACGATTCGGCAAGGCTCCCAAACATCTTCGGCGTTCACATAGGCTGGGTAGTAATTCTGGGGATGACAGTTTTCATGCACATCTATATGAAATACAGCCAGCATGGCTATGAAATCGCCGTGGTGGGAGAAAGTGAAAAAACGGCGAGATACGTGGGAATGAACGTTCCTGTGATAATAATAAGGACAATATTCATGTCAGGCGCGATAGCAGGAATGGTCGGATTTTTCATAGTATCGGGATCAAGCTATACGCTTACGGACAACACGGCCGGGGGATACGGCTTTACTGCCATTACGGTAGCCTGGCTTGCAAAACTGAATCCCTATGCCATGATAATAATATCCGTATTTCTTGCGATACTGAAGAAAGGCTCGAACACAATTCAGACCAATTTCAAAATACCTGCCTCGGCAGCGGAGGTCCTGACAGGAATAATACTGTTTTTCATGCTGGGCTGCGAGTTTTTCATAAACTATCGCCTGATATTCAGAAACAGTAAGGTAGTGGAGGTGCATCATGACTGACGTAATGAACTTCCTGTTTGCGGCTGTACTTGCAGCCTGTCCCCTCCTCCTGGGCACATTGGGCGAAATCCTTACCGAGAAGTCGGGAAATCTGAACCTTGGCGTCGAAGGCATGATGTTCATGGGCGGAATCGCAGGGCTGGCAGGTTCTTACTATTACGAGAAATCTGTCGCGGAGCCCGTGGCATGGGTATCGATAACCATCGCGCTTGTCTGCTCATTCCTGTGCGCTTCACTGGGCGCGTTGATATATGGTTTCCTGACTATTACCCTTAGGGCTAACCAGAATGTAACGGGCCTGGCCCTGACCATATTCGGCACCGGATTTGGAAACTTTTTCGGTGAATTCATCGGGAACGCAGCCGGCGGGTATGTTTCCGTTTCACAGGCTACCAAGGCAGGCTTTAATAATCCGTTGTTCCCGTTCCTTACCGGCATCCCGGTAATAGGAAAGCTCCTTTTTTCATATAATTTCATGGTCTATTTCAGCCTGGCCATCGCTGTTTTCATATGGTATTTTCTTGCCCGGACACGTAAGGGTCTTAACCTGAGAGCGGTAGGGGAAAGGCATGCCTCGGCCGATGCGGCAGGTATTAACGTTTCGTTATACAAGTATCTTGCAACATGTATAGGGGGCGGGATAACCGGTCTCGGCGGTCTTTACATCGTGATGAACTCCGCAAACGGTGTAGGAGGAGTATGGGTGCATAATTGTATCTCAGGCTATGGCTGGCTTTCAGTAGCACTGGTTATCTTCGCAACCTGGCACCCTGCCAGGTCGATACTGTGCGCGCTGGCTTTCGGAGCCCTGTCGGTCATGAGGTTTTACTTCCCAAGCAGCGTGATCCCCATATCGCTGTACGAGATAATCCCCTATCTTGCAACGGTTATAGTACTGATCACGGCAAGCCTTCGCAAAAAGAGAGATAATCAGCCGCCTGCGAGCCTCGGCCTGCCGTATTTCCGTGAAGAAAGGTAAAATTAACTGTTGCATAATACAAGTTATCGCATATAAAAAGAACGGGTGTGCATTGTACGCCCGTTCTTGCTATTAACAGTAGTAGTAGCCCACCCTTCAGTGCTGCAAAGCAGCACTAAGGGTGGGCTACTAACTTTCGTTATGTTATTTGAAATACTCAACTACCGCTTTTGCCACGGTCTTTGCAAGTTTTACCTGCTCTGCCTCGTTGGTCAGCCATTCGAACTCGATGGGGTTGGGAACAAAGGCGTTTTCAAGCAGGAAAGACGGCGCCCACGTATTGCGGATCACGTAGAAGTTCTTCTGGTTTACGCCCAACTGTTTTCTTCCATGCTCTTTTATTACATAATCATAAACCAGCTGCGCGGCAGGTTTCGCAAAATCTTCCCGGTAGAATACGGAGAAGCCGCTTACCTTGGAGATGTCCACGTTATCGGCCATGCTGTTGGCATGAAG
>DUSJ01000087.1 GCA_012842645.1 Clostridiaceae bacterium
AGGGCAGCGCCGCGGATATAATAAAGATAGCCATGGTCAGGGTATGGAGGGAGCTCAAGGAAAAAAGCTTAAAGTCAAGGCTCATACTCCAGGTCCATGACGAATTGCTCGTGGAAGCGGCTGCCGAAGAACTTGAGCAGGTGAAGGAGATTGTAAGGCGCAACATGGAATCGGCCGTGGAGCTTGCAGTTCCGCTGATCGCGGACGTGTCGACCGGGGCCACCTGGTACGACGCAAAATAGGCATTCCGCGTTAATTGAGTACATGTAACTATTATAGACAATGTTACGGCATGCTGTTCAGAGATGAATTGCCTCCGCAGGAGCAGTTGAAAGTTGTAGTGCGAACAGTGCAGCTCGAGTGAGGTAAAATCTGCCGGATGCAGATTCATAGACGGCACACGCCCGGATGGCGTGATTGCCGGCGACCTCGCGAGAGCAAACTATGCTATTTACAACTTCCTGCGACGAGGACAGCAGGAAGATCTGAACAGCATGCCCGGAGACGTTTAGGCAAGGAACCCGTTCCTTTGCTTCTATTCTGAATAAGTAATTGTATTAAAGAAATTTTCGCACTGTCTTACGTGCAATACTATAAAGGCAGAGTGTAGAGGTATGATAGTTATCGGAGTGACAGGCGGTATCGGCGCGGGCAAGACGACCGTGTCGGGGATACTGAAAGAGCTTGGGGCGGTCGTGCTGGATGCCGACCGGATATCGAAGGAAGTAACTGAGCCCCATAAACCCGCATGGGCTGAAATAAGAAAGGTCTTCGGCCCGGGCGTCTTCAAAGGCGACGGGACCCTGGACAGGCAAAAACTTGCCCGGATCGTGTTTTCGTCGGAAGAGAAAAAGCAGGAACTCGAAAGAATTATCCATAAGGAAGTCATTTCGGTAATCGATGAAACCATCAGGTCCATGAGGGCTTCCGGGTTCGACGGAGTCCTGGTGCTTGATGTGCCTATACCCGTGAAACGAGGCTTCCTTGATAACGTCGACAGGGTATGGGTCGTGACGAGCGACGACGAGACAAGGATCAGGAGAGTGATGGAACGGAGCGGCATCAGCCGCGAAGATGCCATAAAGCGCATAAATTCGCAGCTTACCCAGGACGAGTACAAAAAGCTGGCTCACGAGACAATAGAGAACAACGGCAGCCCCGAAGAGCTTAAGGAAAAGGTGAAAACCTTGTATGACAGTCTTAACTGTCATCCGTCGCTTCACTAAAGGATGGCGAAATCAGATTTTTCCCTTCGCTCAGGATGACAGCAAGGGCAGAAGCATGATGACCGGGGCATAAGCCTTAAATTTAACTTGTAACCTTTGCTCGATTATTGTAAACTAAATGGGAAAGTTATGCAGACCGAAGGGGGTCATTATGAAAAAGGCAATGTTTGAAAGGGATATCCTGTATCCCACTCAGAACCCGCTGGAACCCGGAAGCGTCCACGTAACGGTATATTCGCCCGAAAACACCGGGGGCCTTCCTATAGTTATCAAGGCAAAGACCAGTCATAACCCCGTGGATTACGTACTGGAAATTATAACTATACTCCAGACCGACATATTTGACAGGATAAGGATCGATATACGCTCAACGGGCATAATATACTTTGTTCCGCAGGACAAAACCGCTTCCTGCTGCAGGGTGCGTTTTACCGACAAAGATAAATATACCTGCGAGGAAATCCTGGATGCGGAGATCCTCATTTAACAGGGGTATTTTATTTGTTTACACCCTTGATTTATAGGGACATTCTGATACAATTATACTGATCAAACTGTGATATTTTTCACAAATAAATATAAAAAAGGAGTTGAATTTTATGCCAATAGTTAATACCAAGGATATGCTTAAGAAAGCATATGAGGGTGGTTATGCAATAGGCGCCTTCAATGTGAACAACATGGAAATTGTACAGGGCATAACCGAAGCAGCCAAGGAGGTCAACGCTCCCCTGATACTGCAGGTTTCTTCGGGTGCGAGAAAGTATGCCAAGCATACTTACCTGATGAAACTGATAGAGGCAGCTATTGCAGAGACCGATCTTCCCATAGCCATTCATCTTGACCACGGCGATTCCTTTGAACTCTGTAAATCATGTATCGACGGCGGCTTTACTTCCGTTATGATAGATGGTTCACATCTCCCGTTCGAAGAAAATATTGCTCTTACCAAAAAGGTTGTTGAATACGCTCATG
>DUSJ01000088.1 GCA_012842645.1 Clostridiaceae bacterium
AAAGAGACGTATCGAGAGCATCAACGTCAAATATATATCAGGCAGCGGCATGCTGGAACAGCTTATAGAAGATAAATCGTTCATGATCTTTCCCCAGGTTATTTCAACCGAAAGGCCTGACCGCGTCGCTTCCTTCCTGATGGACGGGAAAGCTGTCCTGATCTGTGAAGGCACGCCTTTTGCCCTTGCCATGCCAATAACCTTTTTTGATCTTTATCATACCTCGGAGGAATCAAATGTCAGGTGGCAATACGGGACATTCATGAGACTGGTAAGATTGATAGGGATGCTGCTGGCTGCTTTGCTTCCGGGGATGTATACTGCGCTCATACTATTCCATCAGGAGATGATTCCGACATCCCTTTTGTCTTCCATTGTGGTATCCCGCGCAGCTGTTCCGTTCCCGACTATCGTGGAACTTCTCCTGATGGAGTTTTCTTTTGAACTGATAAGGGAAGGCGGGATACGCGTTCCTGGTGTTACAGGAAACACACTGGGCATAATCGGAGCCCTTATACTGGGCCAGGCAGCGGTCCAGGCAGGACTTGTGAGCCCTATCCTGATAATTATTGTAGCGGTATCCGGTTTGGGCAGTTTTGCCATCCCCAATTACTCGCTGTCTCTCGGGATAAGAATAATACGATTTTTTCTGATTTTCTTCGGCTGTATCGGCGGATTTTACGGGATATCAGCCGGAGTCACCATATTGTTTGCCATGGCCCTCAGCATGAAATCGTTCGGGGTGCCGTTTTTCACTCCCGTTGCTCCTTATGCGAGCCATAACACCGATACTATAATCCGTGCTCCAATTTATGAGCAAAAATACAAGCCGGATTACCTCAATGCGGGTGATGAAATACAGATGGGCGATGAGCCGAGAGGCTGGAAAGCCGAAGTAAAGCAGGAGGAACAGTAAATGCTGAAAGAAGGCAGATTCGGTTATAAGGAAGCCATCAGCCTGATAGTTATCTCCATAACATCCAAAGTATTTTTTACCAGCGCCTCATTCGTTTCCAGGCTTGTCGGAACGGCGGGGTGGTATATGACGCTGGTATCGGCAGCTGTGGCCGCGCTGTTCTTCGCATTCCTCTACCTGCTCCTTAAGCGTTTTCCGGGAAAGAATATAATGGAGATAAATGATATAGTGCTGGGCAAATTCGCAGGTTCATTGCTTTCTTTGGTACTATGCGCTTTTTTGATGATCATTGCCAGCATAGATATGAGGGAATTCACTGAAGTACTTAAAGTGTTCGTCCTGCCTGAAAGCCCGCCGAGCTTTATTATGGTCATATTCATAATAAGCGTGATATCTCTTGCGTTTGCCGGGCTTGAGACACTGGTGCGATATTCAAAATTCCTTGTCTATCTTCTTGGCGCAGGGTGTATCTTTGTCATCCTGCTGTCCATCCCTGACTTCAGGGTGTACAGGTTATTTCCCTTATTAGGGAACGGCCTCGGAAAAACGATCATCAACGGCGCCCTAAGATGCTCTTTTTACGGTGAAGCGGCTCTTGTGGGAATTATGGCAGCTTCACTCCAGGGGACCAATGAAATCAAAAGAATCGGTTTTTACAGTATTTTTATATCAGGCCTGATGACAAGCTTATGTTTGCTTTCTTTCGGGATGGTTTTTCCCTATTCTACCGCTCAGGAACTGGTTTCCCCCATGTTTGCAATGGCGGCCAACGTGCACCTCGGAGGGTTCCTGCAGCATATGGAGCCGATATTTGTATTCCTTTGGAATTTCGGCAGTTTTATCGAGGTATCAGCATTGTTCTACAGCGCGATCATGATTTACTGCCACGTGTTCAGGATATCGGATAAAAGGCCTGTCATACTTCCCATGGGAACCCTGTTGTTCTGTCTGAACCTGTTTCCGAAGGGTATCCAGGATGTTTTTTCCGCCTATGTCCAGACAATGAGGACATGGGGGTGGGTCATATATTTTCTGCCGCCTGTAATTGTTCTTATAATCGCCGTGATAAGAAAAAAGAAGGGGGCACAGAGAAATGGGTAAAAAGCTGGTCGTAACGGCGCTTGTTATACTGATGGCAGTAAGCTTGACAGGCTGTTTCGATGCAAGAGAAATAGGTGATTATGCTTATATATCCATGGTTGGGATAGATGAAGGCGTAACCAATGAACTGCGCCTTACTTTCCATATCCCCGAGTTCCAGGTCAGCGGAAGCGGGAGTGACAGCGGTGGCGGAGGCAATTCCAATGAAAAAGAGAAAGCTGAAAAAGAGGTCATTACCCTCGATGCGCCGTCCCTGCTGTCAGGCGTGTCAATACTTAACAACAGCGTGCCAAAGATCCTAAACTTTATGCATATGAAAGCCATAATAATATCCGAAAAAATGGCGAAAAGCGGAAAAGCCGGCAAAGTGGTGACAGGCCTTATGAAATACCGCCAGGTCCGCGGAACCACGAACATCATAGTATGCAGGGGAACAGCCGAGGAGTTCATCAAGGCTTTCCATCCCTACCAGGGCGGCCTGATTACCGATTCGATAGAGGAACTGGTTACGAGAGCTGAATATACCGGATTTATCACCAATTCGACTTTCATGGATATGTATGACAGGATAAAATCTGCCACTTCACAGTTTCTCGCAATCTATGGCTCGGTCAATGACGGTAAAAACCTGAAAGAATCCCGATCAGGGGAAGAATCTGACCCGGAGAGCAGGGAGTCCGGGGAACCAGAGGAAGAAAAACCCGTATCCCAAAATGAAGGTTATGGATCTGGAGACAAAGGCAGGTTCAGGATTCCGGGCGATTACCTTGCAGGAGAAACGCCTGTCAAAGGCGGTCCGGATATTGAGCTTTTTGGTTCGGCAGTATTTGATGGCGACAAAATGGTCGGTACCCTTACGGGTTTTGAAACACAGATGGTACGGATAGCTATCGGAAGACTCAACCGCGCGGCCTTCACGATACAGGATCCGCTGTCGCCCGATTTGTATATTCCCATTGAAGTAAAGGAATTCGGGACTCCAAAAGTTTCAATAGACCTGAGCGGACAAAGACCCATGATAAACATGGAATTGAAACTGGAGGGAGATATTACTTCAATACCCAGCAGGATCGAATATGAGGACGAAGAAAAGAACAGGATATTTGAGCAGGCTTTTGAAGAATTTATAAAAACAGGCCTGGAAAGGACATTCAAAAAAGGGCAGGAACTGAAAACCGATGTTTTTGATTTAGGACAGGTTGCAATAAAACAGTTCCTGACCATACCGGAATGGGAAAAATACAAATGGAAAGAAAAAGTACTGGACGCGGAGTTAAATGTAAAAGTGGACTTTATAGTAAGAAGAACCGGGAAAACCACCAGCAACAAGCCTGCCAAATAATCGGAGGGGGGAGAAGAATGAGCATTTACGCAGGTTTTTTGTACTTGATCCTTTCATCCATATATACGTTCAGCTATGCCAAAAAAATATGGCCTAAAAATAAGGCCGCTTCAATGGGAGCGGTACTGCTCGTTTTTATTTCATCGGCCGCTGCGATCTTAGCGTACCTGAGGACTTAAGTACGACAAAAAGGCAATATGACCCAGCGATCATGTCATATTGCCTTTATACGGCATGACTTTTGTGATTTGCTCTGCTCATTCATTCTCTATATGAATTACGCTGACAGGGCAGCCTTCGGCCGCTTCATAAGCCATTTCCTCGGAATCCTCGGGGATTTCGTCAACATAGACCTCTGCCAGCCCGTCATCCGCCATCCTGAAAACCTCGGGACAGGTAGATTCGCATAAACCACATGAAATACAACCGTCTCTGTCGATCCATGCCTTCATAATTATTACTCCTTTACAAGATAGTGTTTCATAGGCTGATCAGCCTACCGGTATTATACCCTGAATATATTATATATAACGTGACTGGAATCATATTATTTCCCGCGAGTCTCATTTTTTCCTGTAGTCACATTGAGTTTTATTATGTATAATAAGGTGGAAAAACCTTAGTTACCGTGACATGATATGAAAGAAATTTACATAATGCTGACACAGGTAGGCACCCTTGTGTCAAAATCCATAAAACTGTACACAAAAGCCAAGTACAACCATGCGTCCATTGGTGTAGACCCTTCCCTTAAAATATTCTACAGCTTTGCCCGCAGGGTAAGGTATTTCCCTCTTATAGGCGGCTTTATAACCGAAGTGATAAACGAGGGTCTGTTCAAACATTTTCCTGAAACCGAGTGTGCCATATACGCTCTTTCGGTGGCTGATGCCATCCATGAAAAAGTATGTGAGATCCTTGAGACGTATAAAAGGGATCCGAAAAAATACCGCT
>DUSJ01000089.1 GCA_012842645.1 Clostridiaceae bacterium
TGGTCTTCACATCGGCAAAGTCCAGGTTAATCAGGCCGGGAACAGCGATCAGGTCCGAAATGCCCTGTACGCCCTGCCTCAGGACATCATCGGCCAGGTTGAAGGCCTTGACAAGAGGCATCTTTTTGTCTGCTATCTGGAGCAGCTTGTCATTGGGGATAGTAACTAGAGTATCAACCACTTTCTTTAAGGCTTCCACTCCGGCTTCAGCCTGCATCATGCGCTTTTTGCCTTCGAACATGAAAGGCTTGGTAACAACCGCTACAGTAAGGATGCCCATTTCCTTGGCTATCTGGGCTATGACGGGCGCTCCTCCGGTTCCTGTTCCGCCGCCCATACCGGCAGTAACAAAAACCATGTCAGCGTCCTTTATGGCCATGGCGATTTCATCCCGGCTCTCGTTTGCGGCCTTTTCGCCGATTTCGGGATTTGCCCCGGCACCGAGCCCTTTCGTCAGCTTATCCCCTATCTGGATCTTGGTTGTTGCCTGGGATAAGAACAAGGCTTGTTTATCAGTGTTAACGGCAATGAACTCCACTCCGCGAAGCCCTGCTGCGATCATCCGGTTTACAGCGTTATTGCCGCCTCCGCCGACCCCAACGACTTTCAGACGTGCAAAGCTATCCATATCAATATCGAATTCCAACACTTTTGTATCCCCCTTACGAGTCATCTTACGTATTATTTGACCCGGCATCGCTTCCGGCTCGGCTCTGAATCAGTCCGGCAGCAAACTGCCATAAATCCTGTCTGCCTTAAAAAACTTCCATATTTATTATATAACAAACCCATATAAAAGCAATAATTTATTTAAAAACTATGGGTTATAAGACTCAAGATATTGAGGTTTTTTTATTAAATTATGGCATTAATGCCGTATATATAGTACCTCAGTCACATAGCACGGCAGGCACTTTTATCTTCATACCGTATAATTGCCGGTAAATAGACCGTCTTGCCCTTCAAGGCAGCTTAGCTTTTCCTGCCGCCAGGCATTTTCGTGTTCTCGTCCAGCTTAAGGAGTTTTCTTCTTATGTTGCCGAAGTTTATGAATATCCTGTTGCCGAAGGCGAATATGGCTGCAAGATGAATCTGTATTCCAAGTTTATCCCCGATGTATGCCAGTACCGCCGCCATCAGCGAGTTGGCGAAGAATCCTGAAAGGAATATCTTTATATCGAATTTCCCTTCGAGGGACGCGGAATAACCGCCAAGGATCGAGTCCAGCGCTGCCAGTATAGCCACTGCCGCGTAGTTTGAATACTCCGGCGGGATATGGTAGGGAATCAGGATGCCTATCAGCAATCCGGCAATAAGTCCAAGCAAAGCTATCATGGAATCACTCCTATGGAAAATGTATTTCAGTCGGGGATGAACCCCGGGTTTTCTCCTGAGAACTCGAGCCTTCCTGTTTCCTGCGAACCGATCTTCTTGAAGAAGATTTCCCTGGTAAAGTCGATGGAGTACTGCAGCTTGTCCTGCGGATCGAACCGTACAATGATCCTTTTGTCGAGGGACAGCATTGCCGTGTTCCTGTCCACCATATCAACCCAGTCCAGTACGCTGAAGAGCTTCAGGCTTGTATATTCATCGGATGTTTTTATAGTGTTTATTATGGTGACTCCGGTCCTTATAAGTGAAACGTCCGACGCCTCCAGCTGACCGCCGATGGTGTACCTGGAAAAGTCTATTCCCCTGATTTCCTTAAGGGGTTCCCCGGGCTTTTCATTCCGGACCTCAAGGACGTAACCCTGTTCGTCCACGATCAGGTAGTTGTCAAAGTAAACGAGGTAGGCAGCCGGTTCCCTTTCGGTTATGGCGATAGATACCGTCCCCGGCAGGTGCAGCCTGACAGTGCAGGTCTTGACATAGGATAGCCTTTTGACATTTTCCTCAGCTCCCAGGAGCCTCAGGTCGAGTATGGAATCCGGTTTTATCTGCAATAGTCTTAACCCGTTTTCACCAACTACCAGTCCAGAGGCTTCAATGATCTCGCTGGCCGTATACCTGGTGCTT
The DNA here is from genome assembly GCA_012842645.1 of Clostridiaceae bacterium. GTDB lineage: Bacteria > Bacillota > Clostridia > DSM-8532 > DSM-8532 > DTU059. The sequence continues at coordinate 2,017 of DUSJ01000089.1, forward strand.
CCGTAGACCTCGATGGCTTTTATGCCGAAAATCGGGGAATAAAGCAGGATGAGCAGGATGGCAGCCAGCCCAGCCACGGATAGGAATATTATAAGCCTTCTTTTAGCTCGCCGCTGTTTTTTCATGTGTACCTCAGGAAAGGCAAAGTATTCTTTATTTTATTTTGATTATACCATAAGTGGTTGGTTAAGAATTGGTTATTTCTCATTTTGGTTCCTGAGTGAAAGAGCAATGGGGACGCACCGCTGCTTTGTGGGTCAGTCTTTTCGCGGAATGTCCCCATTGCTCATATAGAGAAACAAGCAGAATTCGCCGTCCCTGTTATTCACGGAGATTTTTCGCTTTGCTCGGGATGGCGGAACGGGTTATTCCTCAACCCGTTTTATGTTTGCGCCGATCCGGGACAGCACCCGTTCTACCTTCTCATACCCTCTGTCGATATATCCGACGCCGGAAATACGCGTCTCGCCTTCTGCGGCCAGTCCTGCGATTATCAGTGCCGCTCCGCCGCGCAGGTCCCTTGCTTCGACTGACGCGCCCTTAAGCTTTTCAACACCCCTGATGATCGCCGTTCTGCCCTGAACGTTTATATCCGCCCCCATCTTCTGAAGCTGTTCGGTATACCTGAACCGGTTTTCAAAAACCGTCTCAACGACCACGCTGGTCCCCGAACATTTGGAAAGGAGCGCCACTATCTGGGGCTGCATGTCTGTCGGAAAACCGGGATACGGTGATGTCCTGACAAGGTCCAGCGCCTTGAGATGGCCGTCCGACTCAAGGGTAACCACCCCGCCCGGATAACTCTTGATCCTGCACCCGACACGTCTCAGGCAATAAAGAATCGATCCTATATGATCATATATGGCGCCTGTAAGCACAAGGCTGCCGCCTGTTGCCGCCACCGCCGCAAGGTATGTCCCGGCGGCTATCCTGTCGGGTATGATCCTGTGGACCGGTTCGGCTTTTATTTTTCGGGATCCTACCCCCTGGATCCTGATCACTCCCGATCCGGCGCCCGATACATCGACACCTGTTTTCTTCAGATACTCCTGCAGATCTTCTATTTCAGGTTCCTTAGCCGCGTTCCTTATCACCGTCTCTCCTTCGGCGCAACAGGCCGCCAGCATGATGTTTTCTGTTGCCCCAACGCTGGGGTAATCCAGGAGTATTTCGCAGCCCTGGAGTTTAGAGGCCTTTACCTTCAGCATCCCCTGGCTTACGCCGTCGATCTCGGCCCCCATTTGTTCGAGGGCCCGGAGATGCATATCTATCGGTCTCATTCCGATCTCGCAACCGCCCGGGTAACTCACGATAACTTCGCCGCACCTGGCGAGGACAGCGCCAAGAATTATAATTGAAGATCTCATTCTTTTTGCAAGTACTTCTGGGATACTCGAACTGGTCAGATTTGAAGCGTCGATCTCGATACGCGATCCGTTTTTATTGGTCTTACACCCTAAAGCAGACAGTATTTCAAGCATTGTATGAACATCGTCCAACTCCGGGCAATTCTCAAGTATGCTGGTACCATTGTTCAGAAGCGTGGCGGCGAGTACTGGCAGCACGGCGTTTTTGGCGCCGGGCACTTCTATAATGCCGCTGAGCCTTGAACCTCCGGCAATTATGAGATTGCTCACGCATAACACCCCCGGGAGCATATAAGTGAACACATTTCATAATATGCTTCCAAAAATATGGTGTTACTGGGGGTGTTTTCTTGTCCTTATTGCTCTCTGGACGAGGGAATAAATCACGGCCGCCGCGTCACGGATACTGTATTTTTTGGCGGCTGAAGACATTTTTGACCGAAGCTCGGCATTTTCTATGAGCTTTTTGATCTGACCGTACAATATTTCAGAATTAAGCTGGTCCTGGAGGATAACCACTGCAGCGCCCCTGTTCTCAAGAGCACGGGCATTGAACTCCTGGTGGTTTTCCGCCACAAAAGGCGACGGGATCAGGATGGAAGGAACACCGAGAGCCGAAAGCTCGCTTACCGTTATGGCTCCGCTCCTGGTGACCGCAAGGTCGGCCGCAGCGAGCACTTCTCCCATGTTGTAGATATATGGTACTATCTGGATATTGCCGGGAAGGGGATCCTTGATATCCTTCATCACTTTTTCGTAGTTCCTTACGCCCGTGGCAAGCATAAGCCTGTATGTAATCTCCCTGCCATGGCGCAGTATCATTTCCTTAACGCATTCATTGATATGATCCGCCCCGAGGCTTCCTCCAAAAATGACTACCAGCGGCATGCCCTTCGGAAGACCCAGTTTTTTACGCGCTTCTTCCTTGTCCAGCAAAAACAGCTCGTTTCTTATGGGGTTCCCCGTAAAGGTGATCCTCGCTTTGCCTTTGAATCTCGGGCGGGATTCCTCGAAACTTATGGCCACTTCGTTAACAAAGCGGGACAGGATCCTGTTGGTAACGCCGGGAAAGGCGTTCTGTTCGTGTATCAGGGTCGGAATCTTTTTCCTGGCGGCATAAAACACCACCGGCCCGCAGACATATCCGCCGGTCCCGATGACTGCGTCGGGCTTGAATTCCCTGAATATCCTTTTTATTTCGCCGAAGCTTTTGAATAGTTTTCCGATAGTTCTGAACGTATCGGCGGAAAGCTTCCTCCTGAAGCCCCTTACACCGATGAATTTTATGTTGAATCCTTCCCTGGGCACCAGGTCCTTTTCAAGTCCATGCTCGGTTCCCACGAAAAGGATCTCGGCATCCGGTTCCCGGGTCATTATTTCCCTGGCTATGGCTAATCCGGGGTTGATATGGCCCCCCGTGCCGCCTCCGGATATAATATATTTCATGATTAAGTACACCAGCTTTCCAATTACATTATATCATGAGATTCTTCGGTTCGCTCAGAATGACGTTAAGTATGGTTTTGCGGGCATAGTCACCTGCATTACGGGCGTGCAATGCACGCTCCTACATATGTGACATTAAGTGTGGCTCCGCAGCACCCTGAGGTCCGATGATGTCGACGCTCCCCTGGATATGTTCAGCAGTATCCCGATAGAGGTGAGCAGAAACACCATGGACGTGCCGCCGTAGCTGAAAAACGGCAGGGGCATGCCCGTCGTGGGTATCGTAGAAGTAACCACCGCGATATTTATTATAGTTTCAAGGGCAACCAGCGATGTTATGCCCATCGCAATAAGGCTTCCCAGCATGTCGGGCGCGTTCATGGCCACTTTTATCCCGCGCCAGATGAAAAGCATGAACAGAACTATAACAGTGAAAGCTCCCACAAAGCCCAGTTCCTCTGCCAGTATGGCGAATATGAAGTCATTGTGCGGCTCGGGAAGGTACAGGTTCTTCTGCAGGCTGCGACCCAGGCCCCTTCCGAAGAATGAGCCCGACGCTATCGCGTAAAGGGAGTTCACGATCTGGAAGCCTTCGTCGCTGCTGTATTTGAACGGGTCGGTAAAAGCTATCAGGCGCTTCAGCCTGTATTCCTCGCTTATGATAAGGCGCCATCCCACGAAACCCGCTGGTATCGCAAGCATAACAAAATGCCATATCCTCGCCCCGGCACAGAAAAGTATCACCACCGAAACCAGGGTGATCAGGATGACGGCGCTCATATGGGGTTCAAAATACAAAAGCCCCACGGTCACCCCTATCACTATCAGGTAAGGGACCAGGCCCGAAAAGAAATACCTGAGCCTGTCGCTGTTTTTTGACAGGCTGAATGAAAGGAAAAGTATCATGGCTATCTTGGTAAATTCCGACGGTTGAAATGTCGTGAATCCCAGGTTGAACCATCGCCTGGAGTCGTTGATGACCGTGCCTATCCCAGGTATCAGGACCAAACCCAGCATAACGGCACTTATAATCATCAGTATGGGCGAGATGGAGGCAATCCTGTGATAATCGACATTCGAGAAGAAGAACATGCTTATCACGCCCACGGAGCTCCAGAGGAGCTGCCTGACCAGGAAACGGTATTTATCATTGAAATAAAAGTCGGCACTATATGAACTGGCGCTGAAAACCATTACCGTTCCCATTGCCAGCATCACAAGCACTGTAAAAAGGATCCAGAAGTCGTACTCTCTTTTTCTCACCCTATCACCTCATAACAAGAAAAGCCAGAATGCTGCTCAGGAGTGTCACCGCGGTAAAAACGCCCACCACTTTGATCTCGCTCCAGCCTTTCTGCTCAAAGTGGTGATGAAGAGGAGCCATAAGGAATACCCTCCTGCCGGTCCTCTTGAAGTAAAAGACCTGTATCATTACAGATAATGTTTCTGCAACATATATTATTCCTGCCAGACCCAAAA
>DUSJ01000010.1 GCA_012842645.1 Clostridiaceae bacterium
GACCGGCTCAATGGAATTATAGGAGCCATACCGGTCCTGGCCGGTATTGTTATGCTCCTGACACCCCTGTTTTTTGAGACCAGGTCCAGAAGGAAGGCCCCAATAGCAATCGGGGCCTTTATTGCCAGGATACTTTTAAGCTTTTTGATCCTTGTTCCGTTAATCATAAAAGACAGGGTTATCGGGCTGGTATACCTGACAGTGACCTATTTTCTTGCCCACCTTATCATTTCTTTCATTAATCCCCCTGCGTCCGCGTGGCAAATCAGTCTGGCGCCCGAAAGCATTCGCGGAAGATATTTCGGCATAAGAGAGTCAGTTGTGATTGGATGTGTGACAATAATCACCCTCGGAATGGGGAAAATACTTGATGTCTCGGAATTGAGGAGGCAGCAGGACAAGGGCTTCTTGGCCCTGTTTATCGCAGTTTTGATATTGACTATTATTAATTTTATTTTTGCATGTTCGATCAAGGAACCGGAAGTGGAGACTGCCTGCGGGCCGATTGCAAAATCTGATATTTTTAAACTCCCTGTAAAGGATAAAACTTATCGCAAGATTGTTGGCCTTGTATTGTTATGGAACCTTGGCTATCAGCTGAGTGCCCCTTTTACGTCAGTGTATATGGTGTCGGGACTGAATCTGAACTATACGTATATTACATTGACAGGGATTTTCTCCGCTGCCGCCAGCGTAATTTGCGCAAGGATACTGGGAAGGACTGCCGATAGGAAATCATGGCTGTATACTTCCAGGGTATGCGCTGCATCCCAGATGGTCAGCCAGTTCCTGTGGTTTTTCGTAAACCGGGAAAACGCGCTTTACCTGATACCTTTCGCGCAGCTCCTGAGCGGCGCTGCATGGGGCGGAATCAACATTTCATTGATGAATATCCAATATAAATACTCACCCGACAGGATGAAGACCATTTATATCGGTTTTTCCTCCGCAGCAGGAGGATTGGTGGGTTTTGCAAGCTCTTTGCTCGGGTCCTTATTGATAACTGTAATGGGAGACATTAAAATAAAGCACTTCGGCTTTGAAGCGGGAAATATGCAGATACTCTTCGCTTTGTCCGGCATATTGATGGTTTTCTGCATGACATACGTCAACCTGTTGAAAAAGAGAATCAGGTAATCATTATATAACGGCTGTAGCGTCAATTCACGCAATTTCAGGCAGATCCCAAGGTTCTCGCTCGTACTCGCCGTTCGGTGGTCATTCCCTGCGAAGCGTTCCGAATTTGAGAAGTTTTATAGCTTAGGAGTTTTCGTACAGTCTGTCTTCCCTGGATAAAACAGCCGGCAGGATATCCTGCCGGCTGTTTTTTATGTAATTATATGAACCTTAGAGCTTATATTTCTTTATCTTGTTGTCAAGATCGATTACCAGGCTGGTAAGGCTCTTGGAGGCTTCATGCAGTTCTGCGAATGACTTGATCTGCGATTCTGTGGTTGCGGACATTTCCTGGCTGGATGCCGCTGTTTCCTGGGAAACAGACGAGATATGCTCGATGGCCTGGATAACTTCGTTGTTATCCTCCTGCATCTTGGCAACTGATTCGTTGACCATCTTGAACTTGTCGACTATCGTATTGATTGCGTTAGCAATATCGTCAAACGCTTTCTTGGTGGTTTCAACCGACATAACCTGCTCTTCGGATGCCTTGCGCAGGCTTTCCATAACCTGTACGGCCATTTTTGACTCGTTGCTTATGCTTTCGGCAAGGTTGGAGATCTCGAGGTTAGAAGCCCTGCTCTGATCGGCAAGCTTCCTGACCTCGTCAGCGACTACTGCGAAGCCCAGGCCCGCTTCCCCGGCCCTTGCGGCTTCGATTGCAGCGTTAAGGGCAAGAAGGTTGGTCTGCTCGGTTATATTTTCAATTGTCGATGTAAATGAACTGATCTGCTGCGCGATATTTACGAGCTTCTCCATAACGGCGAAGATCTTTTCAGCAGCGCTGAAGTTTGACTCGGATTTTTCTCTGAGGACTTCGACGGCTTCGGCACCTGCTATATTGACCTGGCCTATCTTCTCGGTTTCCTTCGAGATATCACTGTAGCTTTCGTATACGTTATTTATCTGAACTGACAGTTTTTCAACCGATAAAACACCGTGCTGCGCTTCTTCCGCCTGGCTTGTGGCGCCCTGCGAGATATCATTGGCGGCTTTCGCAATGGAGTTGATTGCTTCGAAAGCGCCCTGCGCAACTTCATCTACGGTATAGGATGCGCTTTTGATTTGCCTTGACAATTTAAAGAAGCTGTCGACAAGATTCCTTATTTCGCTGAGGACTGAGTTGACTGTAGAGGCCACGCCACCAAGGATACCATAATCTTTTGGATTCAGGAAGACCGACAAGTCGCCTTCCTTGATTCTCTGCATTTCTTTTGAGAATTTGCCCGCTGATTTGTTGACTGAACTTTCAAGCGCTACTCTTACGGCTATATTGATTACAATACTGAAGACAGGGAACAGCGGCAGGAGTATCCAGTTAGATGTTACAATACTCATAATGATTCCGACAATGAGACCGACAATTGAGGTGGCAATCATGACAAGACTGTTGTAATCCATCTTTTTCTTTTCATCCATTTTTGAGACCCCCATTATCCTCATAACTATTCGATATTAAATTTCGTCATAACCAGTTAAAAACATAACCGATTATGAGCACTTATTAATTTTACAATACCGCTGCAGCATTTAAAACAGGATTTGACATTTTTCAATAACGGACAATATATATATACCCAAAAATTATATTATAATTGCTCTTTTTCATAATAGGGCTTAATTTTTTCTGTGATCATAGTTCCGATACCTTTGTTTGTGAATATTTCAAGCAGAATGCAATGGGGGATTCTTCCGTCAATGATATGGGCCCGCTGGACGCCGTTTTTTATGGCATATACACAGCCAAGGACTTTCGGGATCATGCCTCCGACTATAACGCCTTCATCGATAAGCTGGGTTACCTTGTCGGTAGTTATGGCATACAGGATGGAATCGTTGTCCCTGGAGTTCTTGACGCCTTCGACGTCGGTCAGCAGGATGAGCTTCTCGGCTTTGAGGGCGGCCGCAAGCTCCGCAGCGGCGGTATCGGCATTGATATTATAGCTCTGTCCGTTTTTGTCTGTTCCTATGGGGGCCACGACAGGAATATACTCGTCCTTTGTAAGTATTTCAATAACTCGTGTGTTGACCTTTGTTATCCTGCCCACATAACCAATGTCGACAGGCTTGTCGTCTATTATCTCATAATGCTTTTCGCATTCAAACAGCATACCGTCAATACCGCATATGCCAATGGCTTTCCCGCCCATCTGGTTCAGCATGGAAACGATTTCCTTGTTCGTTTTTCCCATGAGTACCATTTGGGCAATCTCCATGGTTTTTGCGTCGGTTTTTCTTAAACCGTTGATAAACTCGGACTGGATATTGAAAGACTTTAATGCGCTGGTGATGTCGGGTCCTCCGCCATGGACGACTACCGGGTTCAGCCCGATATATTTCAACAGGGTTATATCCTCCATTACCGAGTGCTTCAGATCATCGTTTATCATTGCGTTCCCGCCGTACTTGATGACCACGGTCTTGCCCGAAAGCGCCTGGATGTACGGCAGCGCCTCAACAAGTATACCAGCCTTTTTTATGATTTCCGAAATGTCAAACATGCTATGTTCCTCGCTTTCAAATGTGTATACGGGACGGATGCTTTTGCTAACTGAACGGAACGATGGTTGACAAATGGCGTACTTTATCAGCAATCTCGAACCATTCCCGTGACAATATTCGTCCCTATAAATACGGCCCCGGCGTCAAAAGGCCTTTGGTCTCATCAAAACCCGCCATGATATTTAGCGCCTGGACCGCCTGGCTGGCCGAGCCTTTTCCCAGGTTATCAAGCGCCGAATTTACAATAAGCTTTCCGGTACGTTTGTCGACATTCACGCTTATATCAACATAGTTTGAACCCACCACGGCCTTGGTCTGGGGAAGTTCTCCCGGGGGGAGTATCCGCACGAAGGGTTCGTTTTTATAATAATCGAGATAGACCGAGCGCGCTTCTTCAGCTGTCATGGAAGCATCTGAAAGGTCAAGGCAAATAGTCGCGAGCATTCCCCGTTTCATGGGAGCCAGGTGCGGCGTAAAGGATACGATGACTTTTTCGCCGCAGATCAGGGACAGTTCCTGCTCTATTTCGGGAGTATGCCTGTGGTTTGCCACCCCATATGCCTTGAAGTTTTCATCGGTTTCACAGAAAGAGTATGAGAGCTCCGATTTCCTTCCGGCGCCCGATACCCCGGAAACAGCGCTTATTACTATGTTCCTGCTTGAGACGATCCCTGCGGCGAGAGCCGGCGCGATGCCAAGAATGGAGCAGGTTGGGTAACAACCGGGATCGGCCACCAGGCCGGCATCCCTGATCTTATCCCTGTAGAGCTCGGGAAGCCCGTATACAGCCCTGCTTATAAGTTCGGGAGCTGTATGGGTGACCTTGTACCATTCCTCGTATACCTTTACATCCCTGAACCTGAAGTCTCCGCTGTGGTCAATCACCTTTCTGCCGTTTTCGATAAGCCTGGGTATGATAGTTGCTGAAACACCGTGAGGAAGTGCGGTGATAAAGAAATCAGCCTTATCGGATATTGTTTCAGGATCAAGGCTTTCGCAGGTTTTGTCAAATATGCCTCTCAGAGAGGGATATATTTCCGAAAAGGGCCGGCCCGCGAAGCTGTTTGAAACCACGACCGATATTTCTATATCATCCCTGGGGGCAATCAGACGAACGATTTCGGCTCCCACGTACCCGGTTGCGCCAATGATTCCCAGTCTCAGCATTCCTGATCCTCCCTGTATTTATTCATTTCTTAGTTGAAGTTATATAAAAACATACCACCCGGATTATTTATATCAAACAAAAAATACCTTGAATCGCTCTCATAATTATACACACGAATGTATAAAAATTCAATACATCATTTGCTTAATTATACTTTAATATCGGCTTTTGTGTATGTTTATATAGTAAAAGTATCTAAAAGGCTTTTTTTATTTTTGTTGATTTATAAGGTAGTTTTGCATCGGGGATTAATATTAACATTATTATTACGATTAATAAATGTTGCATTGAACGCAATATATCGGGAGGGAAATTAATGGCTGGAGTTGTTTTAAAAAACGTATATAAAACATATCCCGGCGGGGTTACCGCAGTAAGCGATTTTAATATCGAGATCGAAGACAAGGAGTTCATCATTCTTGTCGGGCCGTCGGGATGCGGTAAGACCACAACGCTGAGAATGATTGCAGGTCTTGAGGAGATCACGTCCGGCGAGTTGTACATAGGAGACAAGCTCTGCAACGACATAGCTCCCAAGGACAGAGATATAGCCATGGTTTTCCAGAACTATGCCCTGTATCCGCACATGACCGTTTTCGATAACATGGCGTTCGGTCTCAAGCTCAGGAAGACCCCGAAAGATGAGATCAAGAGAAGGGTCCATGAAGCTGCAAGAATCCTTTCCATCGAGCACCTGCTCGACAGGAAGCCGAAGGCTCTCTCGGGCGGTCAGA
>DUSJ01000090.1 GCA_012842645.1 Clostridiaceae bacterium
GCAGTCCTGCAAGCCCGTTCTTGTCGAACAGCAGCTTGCCCCACCTGCGAGTCCTGATACAATTGATGGTATTGGCGATCATCGTTATGATTATTATGAACGCGCCGTAACCGACGGAGATGTACAGTATGGTGTTTATGTTGGTCTTACTGTGAAGGGGGCTCAACCATAAAGGCTTTATGATCTCCTCGTTGCCGAATACGCTTCCGTAAACGAAGCCGAAAACAACAGACGATATTCCGACATAGACCATGACTCCTCCAAGGGGCATCTTTTTCACCTTGTACAATACAAGGCCCAGCAGGGCTATTACCAGCCCCTGCCCCACATCGCCGAACATGAATCCGAACATCAGTATGAACGTTATGGCCAGAAGAGGGGTCGGGTCCAGCTCGTTGGCCGAAGGCAGTCCATACATGGTTACAAGGCTTTCAAAAGGTTTTAAAAGCCTGCTGTTTTTCATGATGGTAGGAGGATTTGCATCTATAACGCATTCGGGATCTTCGCAACCGACAACGATCCTGTCCATCGTATTTATTTCCTTGACCAGGCTTTCATATTCTTTCTGCGGAATCCAACCGATAATAAAGAACGTTTCCTCACTGCGGGAACAGAATCGTTTCACCTCGTTCAGCTTGTCAAAGTATTTTAATTTATGATACAGCCTTTCAAACTCGTCTTTTCTGGATTCAAGGTATTCGTCGGTCTCTTTGCGGCACTTTTCAAGTTTTTCCTTCAGTTCCGATATCTCCGATTCCATTTTTTCAATGACAGTCCTGGGAGTACCTTTTACTTCGCCGGATATCCTTACCCGGGTAAATCCCATGGTAGCGAACACGTTGTCAATCTCCTGGGCTACCGCATCCGGCATGAAATACGACAGCCATATGTTCTCGTCTTCCTCGGAAACAGGCACTACAATAACATCAAGCTCTTCAAGGTATTTTTTCTGTCTGTTATACAGGTCCCTGGGAGCTTTCCCGAACCGGAACTTCATAAACGAAAAATGGAAGAGTTCGTCCAGGTCGATATTAAGATGGGAAAGGGGCTTTACTTGCCTTATGACCTGCTCCATTTCACCGATCCGGGATTTGATGGATTCCGCCTCTTTCCTTGATTCCGAAAGCCTGTTCTCGATACCGGCAATAAAAGCTTCCGTCTCATTTATGTCAAGAGGGGACAGCAATTCCCGTTCTATGGTCTCCATGTCGTATTCCCTTATCCTGACACGGTACCATTCGTTGAGCACATTCATCCTTTTCAGCAGGCTGTCCGTGGAATTATCGTCGGCAAAAGGAATGAGTCCGGGAGTCTTAAGATGTTTATATGCCGGCTCCAGTTCAATGTTCCTGTTGATGATGAACTTAAGCGCAAATTCATCGAATTTGCCCAGCGGTCCCATTATTCTGATATGTTTCATTCTTTCGACAGCCATCGTTATGTCCTTCTCCCCTATATCCTGATTCCTGCGACAAACTTCCCCATATCCCTGACTGAAAGTCCGTACCGGATACCTTCTATGATTGAGATGATATTCGATATCTCCGCTTCTTTCAGCCTGAGGTAGGATAATACGCAGGCTATCGAAAACGGCTTCATCCTGAAAAGCTTTCTATGCAGCCTGTAAATATAGTCAAGATAACCATGCTCAAGGAAGGGCTGCTCCCGGTCCTCAAACAGGAAGCCATATGGCGTTTTCTCAAGGATATCCATATATTCATCATGGTTTCCGGCTCCCAGCAGGGCTTCTGTTGTTTTCATGTCAAGCTTTCCGTCAACTCTCGCCAGGTAGCTTTTTATTATCTGGTTAGGCATGTTGTAATAGAGTTTTCCCCTGTACATCAGGAAGATATTGAACATATCAGCCTCCAGCGCCAATAATTCCTTTATTATGGAGGCATCTTCCCTGTCAAGCAGTTTCCGGTACATCCTGTTCATCTTCCTGAAATAGTAAAGGTCCAGCGTCATTTCCATGTTAAACAGACGGGTCTCCGGGTTGTCCATGGCAAAGGGCCCCAGAAGTTCATAGTAATCGGTGCCGCGCAGCCGGGAAAGAAATTCTTCCAGGTCCCGTGACAGCGAAAGCTTGGGTATATTCAGCTTATCGTGTCTTGACAGGAATACCAGCGATTCTTCAAGAAGCTCATGTTCCGCAGTACCGGCCTCAAACATCCTGAATATAAGTTTCAGGCTTTCGATCTCCGTCTTGGTGTAAAAAAGATCTATGAGCTCTTTCAGCTTCCCGTTCGAGAATTTGAAAAACTTGTTGTAATCATTTATGATGTCCTTTTTTAACAAGATCTCAAGATTGACCCTGTGAACGTCGCTTTCATCGGTTCCCGCAAGCATGCCGCTATAATGGGTATTATGCTTAAGGTATGATACCGCTTCACTGACGCTTTTTTTCTGTATAAGTTCCACGTAGTCTTCCCTGGTTAGCAACTTTCCGTACATAGCCCTCGCTTTGCCGGACAATGCGCCATATTTCAATTCCTTAAGCATATGTTTTCACCTTCCGACAATGCGGGAGAATATTTCATCCTCCCATGCATCCCGGTTTTTTCTGGCATATTCCTCAAGGGTCCTTATCCTGTTCTCCGCGCTCTCCCTTATTTTCCCGATTTTCTCGTCCGTCTCGAGACGGATCTTTGCTTTCAGTTCTTCTATCTTATGGTTTACCGACTCTTCAATGTTTTTTTCCATGTTTTTTAATTCCTCAAGGGTTTCCAGGCGGATATCCTCCGCCTGCTTATACCCCTGGGAAACAATATCCCGGGCTTTATGCTCGATTTCTATTATCTTTTTTATCGCATTCTCCATATCATCACCCGCTATACTTATACATTCTATTCTTCAGTTTTTGAACTTTCAATCAGTATCTTTTTCAATTTATAATATATTTATCATCTGTATTTTAAGCAATATTGCAAAGACCTTGAATAATTATAC
>DUSJ01000091.1 GCA_012842645.1 Clostridiaceae bacterium
TCCACTACTTTTCCCTCGTATGTAATGGTACCTTTGTCTTTCTTATATATCCCGGTCAGTACCTTCATCAGCGTAGATTTGCCGGCACCGTTTTCACCCATCAACGCATGTACTTCTCCCTTGTACAGTTCGAAGTCAACATTGTTGAGCGCATGTACACCCGGAAATGTCTTGTCAATGCCTTTCATTGTTAATATAAGATCGCCCATTGTTCACCATTAACCCCTTTACTGGCATTTGATATCATCAAAAGAATTATTAATACTTCCTTCTCCTGGCCATTACGTCCAGGTATACGGCTGCGATAACAATCAGGCCGGTTATGACAAGCTGATAGTTCTTGTTAAGGCCAATCGCGAGAATGCCTTCCTGCAGGATCGAAATGATCATTACGCCAATAAACGTTCCGCTGATCGATGCAAGGCCGCCGGCCATGGAGGTTCCTCCCATAACGCAGCCGGCAATGGCTTCGTTATTATACTGGTCACCATAACCGGGCTGGACGGTTGTGTACGCAGCCACGAAGAATATAGCCGCGATTCCTGCCATCAGGCCGCAGATGACATAAGCCAGCATCTGCCATTTTTTTACGTTAACGCCTGACAGCCTTACAGCTTCCTTATTGCTGCCTATGCTGAGGAAATATCTTCCTGCTTTTGTTTTGTTCAGAATAATTGAACAGATGATCGCAGCAACAAGCAAAATTATCAGTCCAACCGGTATATATGTATTGCCAGCCTTAACTTTAATAAGATTCCGGTACCAGCCATTTTCTTCTGCCAGCTGCGGCCAGCTGACCGTCTGAGCTTTTGTAAACACCGACGCGACACCTTTGCTCATCTGCATTATGGCCATTGACGTAATAAATGACGGGACATCCCTGTATGCGACAAGATACCCGTTTAGCGTGCCATACAGCGCTCCGATAGCAACGCTTGCAATCAGGCATATCCATAGCGGCCATTTATAATGGGTCAAAAGGTAGCCGGACATGATTGCCGAGCAGAACATAACCGGACCGATTGAAAAATCGATTCCGCCGGTTGCAATAACAAAGGTAACGCCCAAAGACAGAAAGCCAAGAAAGTATGCATAGTTCATTGCACTAAGCAACCTGTTGTAGCTTACGAAATTTTTGGCAAACAGTGCGAAGAAACCATACATGACTAATAAAACGAGACACAGGACGATTCGATTGAAACCAATTTTCCTTACTAACGGGTTTTGCTTGATCCGGTACACGTTTTACCTCCTGCAATTGCTTAAAAGAATATTTTGATTGGAGTTAAAAAATGAAAAAAGCACTGTATAATACCCTGCTACTATGAATATTAAGAGAAATGAATTTTAATTGAAATGCGAAATCTTATAAAGAAATATTGAAATCTTATAAATAAAAATCCTATTAAATTAAAAAAACCCTCCCTGGCGGAAAGGTCTTTGCCTTCCGGGCCAGTTCAGGCCCTCATGTACGAAGCTGCCGGAAGTCATGCCCGCTTGCATTCGTTATAAAATTTCAGCACATCATTTTCGGGCAGCGGTTTGCTGAAAAGATACCCCTGGATCTTATGGCAGCCGTTTTCTTTAAGGAAATCCATCTGCTTCTGTTCTTCCACGCCCTCAGCTATGACAGTAAGCCCCAGGTTCTGCCCCAGCTTTACTATCATGCCCGTAAGGCTGGCACTCTCAGTATCCGAGAGGATACCATCCACAAAACATTTGTCTATTTTCAGGGTATCGATTGGAAGCTGCCTCAGGTAGCTCAGCGAGGAATATCCTTTGCCGAAGTCATCGAGGGCTATCCTTACCCCAAGCTTTTTCAGCTTGCGGAGGATTAAGCTGATGACATTGAACGATTCCATTAGGATGGACTCGGTAATCTCCAGTTCCAGGCAATCGGGAGCTATGCCCTCCGAGTACAGGGTCTCCTCCACAATATCCACAAAATCATCCTGCAGCAGCTGGAAGATCGAAACGTTTACGGCAACCGTCACGTCTTCGTTTCCTGTTGCATGGATCTTTTTCAGGAACGAGCAGGCTTTCTGAAGCACCCATTTGCCTATGGGATTTATCAGGCGGGTTTCTTCCGCTACGCTTATAAAACTTAATGGCGGTACGAACCCAAGCTCCCTGTTATGCCAGCGCAGCAGCGCTTCAAAACCCGTGATGTCACCCGTCGTCGCATCCACCTGGGGCTGATAGTACAAATCAAGCTCATTGTTTTCGATGGCGTTGCGAAGATGCTTTTCAATAAGCATCCTCTGTTTTATCTTCTCGTGCATTTCATCGCTGAAAAGCACATAGCAGTTCTTACCCGCATCCTTTGCCTTATACAGGGCGATGTCAGCGTTTTTGATCAGTTCGTCAATGCTGTTGCCATTGGCCGGGCAGGTGGCAATGCCTACGCTCACGGTAATGCAGACAGTATTTTCTTCTATCTCTATAGGTTCATTGAAGTTTCTTTCTATTTCCTGGGCGTATCGGAACACTTCATCTATCCTGTCATAAAAAGTGAACAGGACAAATTCATCCCCTCCCAGCCTGTATATCTTGCTGCCCTGGTCTTTGAAAATGGATGTAAGCCTTTCACCCATTTTTTTGATAAGAATGTCACCGAAGGAATGGCCCATTGAATCATTTATAAACTTGAAATTGTCGGAATCTATAATAAACAGCGCAGCGGTCTTTCCGGGCGAAGCAGTGATCTGCTTCTCAAAGTCCTCGTACAGGGCCAGCCTGTTCGGAAGCCCTGTAAGGGTATCATGGTATGCGTATTCCCTTAACCGTGCTTCATTTTTCTTTATTTCGGTTATATCATTGAATATTGTAATAAAGTAATTTTTCTTCGGCGAATAAGCGCTGACATAAACCCATTTGTCAAAAGCGGCAGTGTAATTTTCAAAAGCCGCAGGCTCACCGGTCAATGCAACTTTGCCATAGATGCTGACCCAGTCGGTTTCTTCCTTCACCCGGCTTTCTATTTCTTCACTGTACCTTTTCCCTATGATTTCCTCCCTCGGGATTCCGGTGAATTTCTCAAAGGCAGGATTGACGTCTACAAATTCATAATCGCATGGCTTTCCGTTCTCATCGAGTATTATCCTGTGCAATGCGTACGCGTCAAGCATTTTATCTATGATCGCTTTATTGAAATTTTCAGATTCAGCCAGCCTTTTGTTCGTTCTTTCCAGTTCATCGAAACTTTTCTTTAGTTTATTGCTGGCTTCGCTGATCACCCTCAGGGCTAAGAAAACCATGACAAATATCAGCAGGGCCGATGCCAAAACATATATTACGCCTTTTATGGAGCTTAAGAATGCATAAAGTTCCTTGTCGTTTGCCCAGAGAGCCAGCAGCCTGTCCGAAAAGATAATCCAGCATATGCCAAGGACTGTGTAAACGCAGGCAATAATAAGCGCAGTTCTCAATGGCATATGCTTTTCAACCGCTCTGAAAAGGTCGAATTGTCTTATACGTTTACCGTGCTTCCTGTGCTTCATAAATTTTGCTACCTCGTTAAATGCACCTCCTGGGTTCGTGTCGCTTCTATGGGAAACCCATGATGCAGTTTATTGATATTTACCCTGATATAAAGAACATTAACAATAAATGTATTTATATTTGTACATTCATAAGTAATGGATTGTTTCTGCAAATTATGGTAAAATTATTGTGGTATCTGGTTGTACCACAGGCTTATTGAGAAGAAAAGCCGATCATGGCGTCGGGGAGAGGAAATAGTATGGATTACGACTTTAAAACATTGAAGGCAGACACCCTGAAAGAATTGTTTGTCAGGGAAATAGAGGCTAAGATCATCTCCGGAGCGCTGAAACCCGGAGACGGCTGTTTTTAAACTGGATTTCCGGTTCATATGGCCATTCTTCAAAATGTTCACCCGGGAAAGGTTTATCCAGTTCCTGGTGTACATCCCGATATTCGCGCTGTTCTTCCTTTTGAACAACGCCAAGATATTCGGGCATATGAGACAGGAGAGGGCATCCGGCAACTCCGTTTCCTCGCTTATGATCTGCTGGCTGAAGAACGCATTCGTTATGGCGGGCGGGGTTTTCCTGATGGTGCTTGTAGAGTATATCCCGTTCTTCCTTGATATCGGGCCGGGAGCTGACCTGCTGTTCAGTTCAACATTCGGCGGGCCGTTCATGTCACTGATGATTCTGTTCATCCCGCAGATCATCCTGTTCAGTTTCCTGTGTACATATATAAACAGGAAAACAGGGCATGTGTATGTAAGCGCATTCACAGTCGCCTCACTGGCATGCTGGATAGTAACTGGAGGCTCGGCCATATTCTGACCGTGGCACATGATTGATTGGCCTCAACCAAAGTGTTGCCCGGGCACAGCCATAAATCTCAGGGGAACGCGCTGCGCTCCCCTGAGATTTATTTCATCCGCTTCAGCCATGATATCGTTTTAGACGATGAAACCAGATATATCAAATCAACTGGTCACAGCAGCCTTACTATCCGGTCAATCTGGTTTTTGTCAAGCGTGTTTCTGCCCCTGTAATTCCTTATTTTGTCACAAAGGTCTTTCTGCTGGATAGAAGCTATGTACTCGGAATCACCGGTTATGCTGAGATTGGCATAGTAGTTGGAGAAATACACAAAGCCTGTCACGAAAACATTGATCCCGTTTTCCCTGAGATAGTTGGCGAGAATATGGATCTCCCGTTTCAACTGGAAGATGGGATTACGGATAGGATTCGAGTATGGCGTTCCGCCCTGCCCGACTTTTTTCTGTACCCATTTATCTTCGTCGACATGCCCTTCTATGGTACCGTTGTAATTCTTGTTTTCAACGATGAATACTCCGTTGCTTCCTATCACGACAAAGTCAAGCTCGGCTTTTTCGCCGTCAACATCAAGTTTTACATTGGACAATACTTCGTAGGAATCCCTAAGCTTGTCCAGCTCGTGTGAAGCCCTGTTCTCTCCGGAAATGCCGGACTGGTATATTTTGTACTTCGGGTACACGTATTTTATTGCCCTTACTGACAGTGATATTGCACCAAGATAAATGATCAGGTTAATTCCGTTAAGGGCCCACACTGACCTTTTGTGGGTGAAAACTTCATACCAGCCAATAGCTTCCGGAATGGCAAGGATAGCAAAAACCACCACGATGCACGCCAAAGCTGCCATAAGAATCATTAAGAGTTTCGCTTTTGTCCGTAAATCCATTTTCATAAAAGAACCTCCAAACATCAAGCCGCTAAAACTGTCTTCTTAAACTGCTCATATTGATTGCATAGTGCTGCATGTTTATTTTATTACCATACTATTGGGACTTGAAAACAGACATTTTTTCCCTTAGAATCATTTAAGCAATATAAACTATTGGCGGCTGGAAATTTTAGTAGTATAATTACGAAAGAGATTTTATTTTATGGCAGGGTTTATATATGTTTACTAAACCATATGAAGTACCCAATTCATTAGTCATGGCTCAGACTTTCCAAAAGGCTCATGACTACAGTCTTTCGAGAAAACTGTACAAAGAGTTTTTTGACAACAACCCTCATCATCCCCTGAGATTCAAGGCGCTGTTTGAGGTTGCCGATAATCTGTTTTATGAAAAGAAATACACCGAAGCGCTGAAAGCCTATGAGGATTTCATATCCTATTGCAAAGCTGTAGATAAACCATCATTAAAAGATTTGGGCTGGATTAACGCATATACTGCGCTGGCACACAGCAGGATCAAAAATATCAGTAAAGCCATTCAGGGCAGATCTAAAGCTGAAGTAGCAGTATATCGCTGAGGAAGAGCAATAAGAAAAGCTCCCTGTAACCGGGAGCTTTTTTGTTGGAGGCGCCATCCGGATTTGAACCGGAGAATAAAGGTTTTGCAGACCTCTGCCTTACCACTTGGCTATGGCGCCGTATCCAACAGCAATATATGCCGGCGCGGGGGCATATATACCCGGATAAAAA
>DUSJ01000092.1 GCA_012842645.1 Clostridiaceae bacterium
AGGCTCGCCAAATGCCAGGGCCATAACGGGAAAAATCACTGCGGCCACCATCGATCCCAAGGATACATACCGGGTTATAGCGACTACCACTATAAAACCAGCAAGACAAATTGCTGCGGACAACGGGGAAAACATCACCGCTACGGCAAAGGAAGTCATGACACCCTTCCCGCCCCTGAAACCGAAGTAGACCGGCCAGTTATGCCCGACTACGGCGAATAAGCCGGCCATGTACTCACCGATGTATATCCCGTCGCCAGGATTAATTTCGCCAAAAACCCAGCGCCCGATCATGCATGCAAGGATACCTTTTATAAAGTCTCCTGCTACAACCGCGGCCGCGGCGCCCTTCCCAAGGGTCCTGAGCGCATTGGTCGCGCCCGCATTGCCGCTCCCGTGCTCCCTGACATCCGTCCTGAAAAAAAGCTTTCCTATAATGATCGATGTGTTGACGCTCCCGATAAGATACCCGATAACCGACGAAAAAATGATGATAATCGCAGTCATAAGCCTATTTATCTCCCTTTTCCTTTATAATAAATCGGATCGGCGTGCCTTCAAAGCCGAAATTGCTTCTCAGGGTATTCTTGAGATACCTTTCATAGGAAAAATGCATGAGTTCGGCGTCATTGACAAAGACAGCAAAGGTTGGCGGCTTGACACCGGTCTGGGTCATATAATATACCTTGAGCCGTTTTCCTTTATCCGAGGGAGGTTGTACCATGGCCAGGGCATCGTTGAGGACGTCGTTGAGGACTCCGGTCTGCACCCTGAAGGATGCCTGGTTATGGACAAAATCTATCAGTTCAAATAGTCTTTCCACCCTCTGGCCTGTCTTTGCCGAAATGAACACCACGGGCGCATAATCCATGAAATCCAGGTCCCGGTAGATCTCCTTGCGGTATTCTTCAAGCGTTCCGGTCTCTTTTTTGACCATATCCCATTTATTAACGGCGATAATGGACGCTTTTCCCTGTTCATGGGCATAGCCCGCGATCTTGGTGTCCTGCTCGGTAACACCGTCATTGGCATCTATCATTATTATGCAAACGTCAGCCCGGTCAATGGCCGACCATGACCTTATGATACTGTACTTCTCAATTTCTTCCTCGATCCTGCTTTTACGCCTGATGCCCGCAGTATCAATGAACATGTACCGCTTTCCGTCCACTTCAAAAAATGTATCAATGGCATCCCTCGTCGTCCCCGGGATATCGCTTACTATAACGCGCTCCTCGCCAAGTATTTTGTTGACCAGGGAGGATTTGCCCACATTGGGCTTTCCTATTACTGCGACTTTCACACAGTCATCATCGTCTTCTTCATCGGTCTCGGGCGGAAATTTCTCGTACACCGCATCAAGAAGATCACCTATGCCAAGGCCGTGGATAGATGAAACAGGATATATCTCCCCCATACCCAGGCCATAGAACTCGTATGCCTCCGGCGGCAGATCTCCGGCGCTGTCGGTTTTATTCACCGCAACTATTACAGGCTTGGCCGATTTTCTCAGCATGACCGCAACATCCTCGTCGGCTGCGGTAAGACCTGTTTTAAGATCCACCATGAAAATGATGACATCCGCGGTCTCAATGGCTACCTGGGCCTGCCTGGCCATCTGCTTCTTTATATAGTCCTCGGAGGTTGTTTCTATTCCGCCAGTATCAATAAGGGTAAATTTCCTGCCTCTCCACTCGCTTTCGGCATAGATTCTGTCACGGGTAACACCCGGCGTATCATCTATGATCGATACCCGTCTTCCGGCGAGATAATTAAAGAAAGTCGACTTGCCAACATTTGGTCTTCCAACTATTGCAACTACAGGCTTTGGCACTTTTTTACCCCCATTTTCCAGTTTGCTATAAACATTGTACCCGCTTTTTGTGATTATATCAAACCCTGTTGTTTTATCGAACCATATATTTTTAAGAATCATCAGGCATATTGCATATATATTAGTAAACTGATAACAGCGGGAGGAACAGAAATGGACGGAAATATAGAACTTGTGCGGGAACTGAACGGTGTGAAATACTTCTTTGACCATAACGGGAACAGTTCGTCCAGGATCGTATCGACCCTCGGTGCGTTCAACCAGAAAGTGATACTGATTTCAGCGGGATATGACGATAATATTTCATGCGATTCCCTCGGAGATATACTTGTGGAGAAAGTCAAGCATCTAATACTGTTTGGCAGCGCCACCGCCATGATAGAAATGAGTCTCATGCGCAAGCTGACAGGAAAGAACCAGGGCATCGACATCCGCATAACCCATTGTCCGACCCTCAAGCAGGCCGTGGACTGCGCATTCCTTTCATCAAAGCCTGACGATATAGTGCTCCTGTCTGCAGCAGGTTCCTGTATCGACATATACAACGGCACAGAAGATCTGTATGACGATTATAAACAGCATATATTAGACTTATGATCATTCAGAAGGTCTCTGAAATGATCCCG
>DUSJ01000002.1 GCA_012842645.1 Clostridiaceae bacterium
AACTTGAAGGCGGAAAGAGCGGCATAACCACCCTGATTTTCGCTGACACGGGCCGCGGAAGCATTATCAACGCAGTACACAGCCTGGCATGGGGCTATGGCAACCGCCTTGACCAGAAGCTTGTGGCCAATTACGCCAGAACGCTTCTGAAGGAACTTATAAATGACGAGGATTACTATATCGACCCTGTTGAGGTCAATCCGGCCGATTACAAAAACGATGACGGCGGTTACGGGATCCTTCCCTACGCGGGCAGCGACATGGAGTTCACCGCCCTTATAACCCCGCTGCTGAAGGATGTCACAGACACCTCTTCCCTGAAGATGTATTTCTACAATGCAGTGATGTCAAATGAAGGAGTCCAGGCTGCGGCGCTGTTTGGGCTTGCCGAACTTGCGGAACCCGTGCTGCTGGATCTTAACAGGGCTGCCCAGGTGAAAAACCTGAGCCTTAAGGATTACATCTATCTCGGATTGGCGTATGAAGCGCTGGGCGATATTAACAAGGCATATGAGATCTACCAGGAAAGGGTCGTTCCGGAGCTTGAGCGCAAGGATCCGTATATAAGGGTGAAAATCAGGAAGAACGATACCGACACAGCGTATAAGCTGACCGCCATGGCAGCCGCTTTCGCCGCAAGGATCAACAGTCCTGACGCTTCGAAGCTCTACTCCTACGTGGCGAACAACTACTCAAAGACCCAGTATGTGGGCGTGGAAAAGGTGCTGTGCCTGGTGGAAATGGCCCGGACGCTCCCTGATGTGAAGGCTTCTGTGGAATACGTCATGAACGGAAAGACCTACACTGCCAGGCTCGAGGACGGCTTATGCGAAGTTGTTAAGGTGCCGTCAGTCAATCTCGACAAGTTCAGGATCACGAAGGTTTCGGGCGATGTTTCGGTATTGTCCATGTTCACAGGACCGTTTGCCGAAAATGTCGCCAACGATTCTGGAATCACCCTCACCCGCAAATACTATGACGCGGTAACCGGTGAAGAAAAGACCACCTTCAGGGCCAATGACTTAGTTAAGGTAGAGATCACCTATACCATTGACAAGACCGCCATAGACAACACCTACGAGATCAGCGATTACGCGCCGGCAGGCTTAAAGCCCCTGGAAAATCCGTGGAACTACGGCGTGAAGAACCTGATTGGCTGCTGGTACCGCCAGTTCGACGGGCAGAAGGTGACATTTGTGGTCGGCAAGTATGACGAGAAAAATCCGCCGAAGCCGCTGGTTTACTATGCGAGAGTCGCAAGCCCCGGCGAGTATACCGCCGAAGGCACGGTAGCCCAGGGAATGATAGTAAAATCAAGCATGGTCACTATAAACAGCACGAAGATTGTGATCGAGAAATAACTGATATCGGCGCATTTTTAGCAGCTGAAGCGCACAGGAGGAAAGTTCCCCTGTGCGCTTTTTATTTATCATCTGAATAAAACACAGTGAATTGAATCATCCCGGGTATTCTTTGCGTGTGCGGATCTACGATAAGGAAATATAACTAAACAGGTTCCAGGGATATGTATCAGGAGGGGAGGATGTAAAGGTCATCCTCTCCTTTGTTGTCGGATGGAATATTGAAAGCTTATGGGACCATAGGGCCAGTTGATGCCCCCTGTCGCCGGCATAGCCATACTTGGTGTCGCCGAATAGCGGCGTCCCGTTGTTGGACATCTGAACGCGCACCTGGTGGCTCCTGCCTGTAATCAGGTTAACCCTGACCAGGCTCAGGCCATCTCTTTGCGCCATTACCTCATATTCCAGGACTGCCGGTTTCGATCCCGGCGTTCCCGGTTCAACTACCTTTACCACGTTTTCTTTTTCGTCTTTCAGAAGGTGATCGCTGAGACGCCCTTTCAGTTCTTTCGGACAGCCCTGGGTCACGCAGAGGTATATCTTTTCCGTCTCGTGCTTGCGGACCTGCTCCGAAAGCCGTGAAGCGGCCTTGGACGTCCTGGCGAATACCATAACCCCTCCCACGGGCCGGTCGAGCCTGTGGACCAGGCCGAGGAAGACGTTTCCCGGCTTGTTGTACCGTTTTTTTATATCAGCCTTCAGGAGGGTAAGAAGGTCCATATCCCCGCTGATGTCCCCCTGTACGGGCATATTCGGGGGTTTGACCACGACAAGCAGATGATTGTCCTCGTAAAGAATCCTAATATCCATTTTAATGGCCTTCCGGTGATATTTTGTTAGTTAATTGTATCATTGATATAAAGCCTGTACAAGGGAAAGGTTGAGATCCTTCGCTGCGCTCAGGAAGACAAAAAAATGTGCCACCAAGACCGTCCCCCATGGCACATATGTGTCAACAGAACCGTCCCTGTGGCACACTCAGAACAGGCGGCTTATGAGCTCGGCCAGCCTGATTCTTGAGTTCTCGATCAGCTCGATGATACGGAATTTTATCCTGACCGGGATGTTTCCCTTGTCATGGTAATCGGTTATAAGTCTGTAATTGTAATCTCCCAGTTCACGTCTTAATTGTCCCATAGCGTCCTCATCCATATTGAGGCTGCTGGCGTCGGCAACGCAAAGCGGAGGGAACATGATGCACCACCAGTTCTGGCCTTTCGCCTCGCCCAGCTCTACACGCACTGCCTCATACATTCCGGCAGGGAGGGTAAGGCCGTCGTATTCCCTGGTCGGGAAGGAATAAACGCCGTACTTTACATTCACCGGTTTATCCGAGCCGTTTTCCCTCATCACGCCCGTCGCTATCCGCCTTATCTCAGGAAGGCTGTTTTTCAGGTATTCCGCAGCCTCGTCCCTGTCCGCGCCATCCGGGTATTTCTCCTGCATATGCGTAAGTATGGCGTCACGGACCTTCAGTTTCAGTTCCTGGTCAGCCGGGTCGTCACTGTTGGCGATTATATGAAGTCTTACGACACTACCTGCAATCTTTCCCTGTGTAGTTCCACCGTATAAGACACATAAAAGCAAAACAGCCAGCAGAAACCTTGAAGCGGCGGATAAAAACTGTATTATGCTTCCTGTATTATCCAGAAAAGCAAATATCTTTTTCCCGTTGATTTTCATAAATACCTCCTCACAAAATATCCCATTCACCGCTTTGCGGTTTCAATCTTTCTGTCCTATTTCAATTATTCTCAAAAATCACAATTTCGATTCAAACGGGTGAATTTCCCATGACCACTTATATTATTGAAGTGTGTTTTAAAAAGGTTGATTCATAAAATCGCAGGAAATACATTTTAATTTAATATCCTATTGCAGATACCGGATTTTTTCACTCTATCAATGGCATTTTTAATCCGATATAATCATATAGAGGAGATAAGCCATGAATATACCAAAGATGCCTGACGTTTCGGCATTGTTAGCACAGAAGATATCCGAGATACAAAGCCGTCTGCCTGTTAAAATGAAAGGCTCCGCCAGCATAAGCAGCATCAGTTTCAGCGAGGAGCTTTCAAGCTCGCTTGCTTCTTCATCCGGCACGGCCGAATCCGCTGCGCCTGTTATAGACGCATCGCTGCTGACAGCGGATGTCAAAAACAGCCGCCAAACCAGGTTCCCGCTTGTCTCCGGTTCATATGAATCAGTCTATCCGAGGCTTTCCCAGGTACAGATCCAGGAGCTGATGCCAAGGATCAATTCTGCTATCGAAACATATTCCAAAACCTTCGGGCTCGATCCTGAACTGGTCCGCGCGGTCATCCAGGTAGAATCGGGATTCCAGCCATTTGCGCTTTCAACTTCAGGCGCGATGGGTCTGATGCAGCTGATGCCGGAAACTGCGGCAGGATTAGGCGTAACCGACGCATACAATATCGAGCAGAACATCCTGGGAGGCACCCAGTACCTGTATTACCAGCTGAAGACATTCGATAACGACCTTTCCCTTGCCCTGGCCGCTTACAATGCGGGTCCCAACGCTGTCAAGAAGTACAACGGCATACCGCCTTACGAGCAGACCCAGAACTATGTAAAGAAGGTCCTGAGTACATACGAGATGTACAAAGCCCTGAAAGGCGATTAACAGGCTTATCCACACAATCCACAAGGTTATCCACAAATAAAACGGGCAATATAAGCTGTTTTTATGAATATTTCCACAGCGAATA
>DUSJ01000093.1 GCA_012842645.1 Clostridiaceae bacterium
ATGTACGGAATGTACAAGAAAATAAAAAATGATTTTACAGGCGTTCTGACCGGAAAAGGTATTTCTTACGGCGGAAGCCTTACGCGTACTGAGGCTACAGGCTATGGCCTCTGCTATTTCATGGACGAAGCCCTCAGAGCAAAGGGCAAATCCTTTGAAGGAAAAACCGTGGTGATCTCGGGTTCAGGAAATGTTGCTATCTACGCGACACAAAAAGCAATGCAGCTTGGAGCCAAGGTCGTCGCCCTGAGTGACTCCAACGGTTATATTTATCACAAGAGCGGTGTAAACCTCGATACGGTCAAGCTGATCAAGGAAGTCCAGAGGGGGCGCATATCCGAATATGTCAAGTATCATCCCGATGCCGAATACCATGACGGCTGCAGGGGGATCTGGTCAGTACCCTGTGATATAGCCCTGCCTTGCGCAACTCAGAACGAGCTGGACGGCAATGACGCGAAAACCCTTGTCAGGAACGGCTGTTTTGCTGTCGGCGAGGGAGCCAACATGCCGTCAACGCCCGAGGCTATCGAAGTATTCCTTAACAACAATGTCATCTTTGGACCTGCCAAGGCTGCCAACGCCGGCGGTGTCGCCGTTTCAGGCCTTGAAATGACACAAAACAGCATGAGGTTGTCATGGTCCTTCGAGGAAGTCGATTCCAGGCTTAAGAGCATCATGAAGAACATATACGCTAACGTCAGCACAGCGGCTGCCGATTTCGGTCATCCTGACAACCTGGTCATGGGTGCCAATATCGCAGGCTTCATGAAAATTGCCGCTGCCATGTACGCCCAGGGTATAACATATTGAAGCAGGGGAAGCAGGGGGACGGTTCCCCTGCTTCATTTTTCTAATTTTATCCAAATCACCATTTGCATGTCAACTTCTTCGTTATGCGGCATTCCTCTACTTATTCCATGCTCTTATGTGATTTTTTTCTCACGGCCATTCCTTTTTTCCTGTAAAACTCATCTTTCGGTGCTCACTTCATGCGAAGCGTTCCGAAATCTCCTTTGCGAAAAGCTTGTATCCGATAGTAAAATAGTATAATTCTAAAAAATGGAAGAATGAAGCAGAGGAACCGTCCCCCTGCTTCACATTTCGTAAGTCGCTTTTATTATGGCCGTCAGGAAATGGCACGCTTTTTCAAGATCAGATATTCGTATGAACTCATCCTTGCTGTGTACCTTTTCCATCCCAACGCCGATATTTACAGCCGGTATTCCCGCTCCGTTGATTATATTGGTGTCGCTGCCTCCGCCTGAAGAACAAAGCTGAAGGGGAATTCCCGAAATCTCTGATGCTTTCTTCAGCAAGCGGATGATATCATCAGTTTCTTTTATGTCAAACCCGGGATACATGCGCTCAAGGTTTATCTGCACACTGCCGCCCAGGCTCTCTGCGACTTTTTTGAAATGGTCGAGAATTTCTCCTGTAAACCGGTCTATTTTTTCTTCGGATATGGAGCGAACTTCACCCTCGATCCGGCAGCTTTCGCATACTATGTTCCTGACCTCGCCGCCTCGTATGATACCAATGTTGGATGTGCTTTCCTCATCTATCCTGCCGAAATTCGGCATGGTTGCGATAGCTTTTGATGCCATCATTATGGCGCTTAACCCCTTTTCCGGTTCAACACCGGCATGGGCGGCCCTGCCCTGGAAAACCGCCTCGAACTTGTTATAGTAAGGCGCTTTGACAGCAGTATAGCCAATCGGCCCCCCTTCGTCCAGGATGAATGCAAAATCTGCCGGCAGTTTTGTCAAATCAAGGTTTCGTGCTCCATACAGTCCGCCTTCCTCGCAAACCGTGAAGGCAACATACAAGTCACCAAACGGGACGCCATCCTCCTTAAGGGACCTGACAGTTTCCAGGATCACTGCAATGCCTGCGGCATCATCCCCTCCCAGTATCGTTGTGCCATCGGTTTTGATGATATCCCCTTCGATTGCCGGTTTCTTGGATATGCCGGGCACTACCGTGTCCATGTGGGCCATAAGCAAAAGGGCCGGTTTGTCTTTTGCCCCTTTTATGCGGCAAATCACATTGCCCGCATTGCCTCCTATCTTAATTCCCGCGTCATCCTCATAAGGGTCGTACCCCATATCCTTCAGCTTTATTAACAGGGCATCGGCCATTTTTCTTTCCTGTCTGGACAGGCTGTCGATCCTGACCAGGCTTATGAATTCATCAACAAGTCTTTGTCTGTTTATCATAACTATTCTCCTATCCTGAGGGTATTGGATCCGGGAATTATATTTTATCCCGGAGCAACACCATTATATCATAACCATGTTGTACCGTTTCTCCTACACGCCGGTAGACCCGAAACCGCCGCCCCTGTCGGTCCCTATATCTTTAACCGAATCGACTACCTTCAGGTTCATCCTCGGCACCTGAGCAAGTACCAGCTGGGCAATCCGTTCTCCTTTTCTGATTATATACGCGCCTTTTTTATTTCCCTTGCTGTCGAGACTCAGCGGTGTTTCATCTCCGTCTGAAACGCCGCCTTCTGGAGAAGTATTGCAAACGATAATGCCCAGTTCATCCCTGTAGCCTGCGTCAATGGTGCCCGGGGAATTGGCGAGCCTGAGAGGAGTCCTCAAACTTATCCCGCTTCTTGGACGGACCTGGATCTCATATCCTTCCGGGATCGCGAATTTAAGCCCGGTAGGTATTATAACGGTCTCTCCCGGTTTTATGACAATATCCTCGGCTGCGCAGACATCCATCCCCGCATCGTAAGGATTGGCATATGAGGGTAATTTGACACCCTCCCTGATAATTTCAACATAAACATCAACCATAGCATTCTCCTCAGATCAAGTAAAGCTGACTTAAAGATTATAATCTATTATAGCATAATGTTTTCGGGTACCGGAGCGCGGCAGAGTGCGCAACGTTCTGTTACCGATTCTATCGCACACTGAAAAAATATGGTATTATATGTTAAGAGTTCAATCAGTTACGGAGGGATAGGTCCTGAATACTTTATTCATTGTATATGGAATTTTCGTTATGGCTTTTGGTGTGTTCGCACTGATCCTTGCTCTTTTGAAAAAGCCGGTTTTATGCAGCAATTTCTTTATTGTTTACATGTTTTTCGGCCTGGTTTTCGGTAATATGCTGGTGAACGGCGCTTTCAAATTAAACACAAGCATGATCATAATGCTTCTTGCAATTTTATTCTTCTTTGCTTTCTTTTTCACGATAGGCGGGTTAAAATACCGGCTTGACTGTGATCTTGATACCCTGGAAGATGAACTGGCCGAACTTGGTTTCCCGCCCAGTGAGTATGTCCATGCGAAAAGAGCAAACTGCTTTACCGCGCCTAACGGTGCAAAAATATATGTCCGAAAGATCTTTTACAACGACACGGTTGAGATCAGCATAACAAAGGAATTACAACTGTTAAAGGTACTGGAAGCAAGAAGCCTGATAGCGCCGGTGGTCAGGAAATACAACAATATAACGAAAGCAAGGGCTTTCTGTGTTTACATAATCATCATAGGCGCGCTTCTTATAGTTGCAGGGTTGTTCTTTGTACCGGATATCCCGGTCAGATTCGGAGGGCAGATTATACAGTGGGCTGTCTCATAAGTTTGCTCTTAGCATGCTGTTACATTCACTCCACTCCCCGGTACCAGTGACCCCTTGTGTGCCCGGAGCTCTTCAGTTTTTCAATAATATCGGAAACCTCATCGGTAAGTCCTGTTCCGTTTATTTTATCATGGTAATACTTTGCCAGCGCTTTTTGGGTATCCCTGTCCTCATCGGTGAGAATAAGCCTGTATAAGCTAATGGCGGAGCCTTTCAGGACTTCCGGTCCATCCATGAGCATGGGATGCGCGTTGAAAATCCTGGTCCTTTTCAGAACCGGATCCCTGATGAACGGAAAAAATTCGCCTTTCCTGTCTTTCAGGTACCCCCGGCTGCCCCTGCACTTGCCGCATTTGCCAGAGCAGCCCATCTCTAAGGACGACGGGCAATGCTCCATTGTCATGAGGGGTATCCGTCCGTAGACAACCGCCTCAAGCCTGGATTTCCGGGAAACCAATCCCCTGGCCTCCTTCAGGTTAAGCTCCGGTGATACAACAATGGTTCCGGCTCCCAGCTCCTCGTGGACCGATATGGTCTCATTGTTGAAAACGTTCATCGAAGGCCCGGCGCACAGCGAAAGCCCGGGAAAGGCTTCCTTAAGAGCCTTGTATGCCCCGAAACTTCCGTATGTTATCCCGTCTGTCAGGTCGCATACTTTCCGGATCTGTTCCGTGATCATGTCAAGTTCGCTGTCTTTCAGTATGGAAGGAGTCCATAAGTAAAGCTCGCCGTCATATTCATTTTTTAACCTTTCCAGAAGGCTGCGTTCCATGACGGGGATATAGATTCGCTTTACCAGGCCGTTCAGCCCAGCGGCAGAGCCGGGCGCATCGGCAAAATACGCAGTAAGCTCCGGCGTAATGTCTGCCTGGATTTTCTCTGTCTTTTCCCTGTAATATATAGTTCCCGGTATATCTTTCTTCCACTTTTTGATACGAAGCTGCCTGATTTTTTCCAGGGTTTCGCGCCTCATGGCATTCAGGGCTGAAATCGGCAATACGCTGTCATTGTCGGTTTCAATACTTATATCTTCTACCCTATAGGGAGTATCTCCGGTTTTTGTAAGCTGCTCCCTGATCCTTTCCGGAGTCAGGGCTTTATTCAGCGCTTTTTTGGCTGCCTCGGCCGATTCTGTACATGCAATGTTGCCGTCATGGTCGGTTACTTTAAGGACCGCCTTTTCGCCTGCTTTCATGGCAAACTCCATGTAAAGCGGCACAAGATGCGGCTTTTTGCCTTCGAAGGTCTTCCGGGCTTCGTCGAACAGGCTTTTGGAAAGGGTCCTGAATACCCTGCCTTCCTTCTTTACCCCGGTCTTTATATCTCCTATCCATACCTCAGCGCCGGCACCGGCGGAACGGACCTGTCTTCCGTTTTCAATGATCGATGTGACAGTAAAGCTGTGGACTTTCCTGTCCGAGTCCATTATCTCGATACCGTCGCCCATGTCTATTGATTTTTCCAACCGTACCTTTATATAGAGCGGCCTGGTTTCCAGGACTTTCCCCAGCGGTATCCCCTGGTTCTTTGGATGTTCCGGGTACACAAGCTTTTTATAATCCCTGCTTCCCTCAAAATAACCCCGGGTAAACCCACCCCTGCTGAAAGCCTGCATCAGTTTTACCCTGTCGCTGTTTTCAACGTGACAGGCTTTTTCGCCCTCTGTCTCAAGCAAATCGATATATTTCCGGTATACTGATGTGACTATGGCCACATACTCGGGCGATTTCATGCGTCCTTCGATCTTCAGGGAGGAAACGCCGGCGCTTTTAAGTTCCGGCAGAAGTTCGAGGGCCATAAGGTCCCTCGGGCTCAGCAGGTACGACGATCTGCCTGATTCGGAACCATCCCCGGACAATGACCACGGAAGCCTGCAGGGCTGCGCGCAGAGACCCCTGTTGCCGCTCCTTCCGCCTATGAAACTGGACATGAGGCATTGACCAGAGTAACACACGCACAGGGCACCATGAACGAATACTTCAAGCTCCGAGTTGCATTTTTCCCTTATCGACCTGATTTCAGCAATGGACAGTTCACGGGCAAGAACGATCCTTTTAAAGCCCCATTCTTCAAGGAATTTAACAGATTCGCTGTTGGTCACAGTCATCTC
>DUSJ01000094.1 GCA_012842645.1 Clostridiaceae bacterium
ATAACCACTTAGGTATCGGTCGTCTTATATACCAGCTTCCCACAACTCTCTGCCGCCTGTTCCTGAACGAGGTATTCAAGGAAGGCGTTTTTGAAACCATTGACTCTGAGACGATGATGACTATCCAGAAATTCTTTGAAAACAACCTTAACGTCAGCGAGACATCCCGTCAGCTTTTCATACACCGCAATACGCTGGTGTACAGACTTGACAAGATACAGAAAATAACTGGGATGGATTTACGGAAATTTGACGACGCCATTTACTTCAAGGTTGCAATGATGGTCAAACGTTACCTGGACGAGGTGTCAAAATGAATTTCCTTCTCAGCCTGATGGAGGAATCATATGATAAAGTTTGTGGACGCTACAAAAGTATACTCCAACGGAGTGGTCGGACTCAGGAACGTTACGGTAAAGATCGATAAGGGTGAATTTGTATTCATTATCGGCCCCAGCGGCTCAGGGAAATCCACATTTCTGAAACTGATTATGCATGAAGAAGTTCCGACCGAGGGCGAAGTATATGTCAACGGTTACAGTGTGCACGATATGCCCCAGTCGGAGGTTCCCTATTTACGGCGCAGTCTTGGCGTCGTTTTCCAGGATTTCAGGTTGTTACCCAATAAAACTGCATATGATAACGTGGCTTTTGCAATGCAGATAGTTGAAGCCACCAACAGGGAAATACGCAGGCAGGTTCCCCTTGCCCTTGGCCTTGTCGGCCTGAGCAAAAAAGCAAAAGCGTATCCAAACCAGCTTTCAGGCGGGGAACAGCAGAGAGTGGTGCTTGCGCGCGCGCTGGTCAATAACCCCGCCGTGCTTATCGCGGACGAGCCTACGGGAAACCTTGATCCCAAGACTTCGTGGGAAATTATGAATCTCCTTGAGGAGATCAATCAAAGGGGCACGACCGTTATTGTCGCGACCCATGAAAAGAGCATCGTTGATGCAATGAAAAAGAGGGTTATCACTCTTGAACACGGAGAGATCAAGAGTGATGAGCAGAAAGGATCATACTTCAATGAAGATTAGGACTGTCAAGCTGCTTGTCAAGGAAGGCGCAAGCAATGTAGTAAAAAATAAGCTGATGACTTTCGCGTCGATAACGACCATAGTGATAACCTTGTTTTTTCTTGGAATAATTCTCCTGCTGGCCGTCAATATCACATCCAATATCGAAGTCATGAAACGTGACTTAAAAATCACCGTTTTTCTTAATATTGACGTTTCCCCGTTCCAGAGGGAAGAAGTCATAACATTTATCGACGGCAGGAAAGAAGCCGGCATTGTTTCGGAGTACGTATACATAAGCAAAGAGCAAATGTTTGAGGACATGAAGCAGATACTCAGCAATGATGCTCTCATGAAAGGACTTACACCCGAAAACATGGCGGAGTCCTTTGAGATAAAGCTTACAGACCCGGTCTACAGCGAGGAGTTTATACAACAGTTGTCCGCGTTGAGCGGCATCAACAAGGACAACGGGATAGGCTACGGCAAGGAAGAGCTTGACAAGCTCGAAGCGATCCTGAAAGTGTTCAATTACATAGTGATGGCGGTATTGGCTGTTCTTATGGTCGTTTCCGTTTTCCTCATATCGAATACCATAAGACTCACGGTATTCGCGCGCCGCAGGCAGATTGAAATAATGAAATATGTGGGCGCCCTTGACAGTTTCATCAGGTGGCCGTTTATCGTCGAAGGCCTTCTGATAGGCTTCATTGGCGCAGTCTTGTCTTTCCTTATCACGTCCCAGGCATATTCATGGCTTCAGCATGTGCTAAACATTGTTCTGACCAATTTCAGCCTGGCACCGCTGAATGTCCTTGAATTCGGGCCTGTAGCCCTGAGAATATTCGTTATTTATGCCATATTCGGAGTTATCATAGGCGGAATCGGGAGCTTTTTATCGGTCAGGAAGCACTTGAATGTGTGAAAAAATGACGATATAATAAGTAAGAAGCTGTAAAATGTTTTGTCAGTTTGCCAATCCAAAAATGTTGGTAATTCTGTATATGCGACCGACTATCTTTCTTTAGGGATGGGGGCACATACATATGATAAAAAAAATAATCGCCTGGGTCCTGTCTGTGGTTCTTGTCGCAGCCGTAGCGGTCACTGCGTCGGCAGATTCCATAGACGATCTGCAAAAGAAGCTGAAGCAGAATGAAGCCCAGATAAACGCTCTCAAAAAGAAACAGGATGAAGCCAAAAAGAATCTTCTTAACGACAAAAAACTGAGAGAGCAGATCATAGCCGAGTTAGAAGCAAAAGGCCATGAAAGAGCATTAATCGAAGAAAAGATCCGTGAAATAGAAAGCGCCATTCAAACACTGGAAGAAGCCATCAGGCTGGCACAGGAGGAATATGACGCGCAGCTTGAGCTATTCCAGGAGAGAATGGTCGCCATGTACATAAACGCCAGGACCAGGGCCGACGTTAACATTCTCATGCAGAGTACAAGCTTCGATGATTTGTTCAAGAGAAACCAGATGCTCAAGCTGATAGCCCAGTTCGACCAGGATATGATAAAAAGCCTGGAGCGTAAGCAGGCTGAAATAGACGAATTGATGAGAATAAAGCAGAACGAGGAAGACAATGCCCAGGAAGAGCTTGAAGCCAAACTGAACGAGCTTGAACAGCTGAATGCTTCACGTTCAGCCGTTGAAGACAGGCTTCAGCGAACCCAGATGGACCTGAAGGAACTTGAAAAAGCGGAAGACAGGCTGGAAGAGCAATCCAAGGAACTTGAGAAAATGATAATAAAGTTGCAGTCTTCCGGCAAATACGTGGGCGGGACCATGCAGTGGCCCCTGCCTGGATATTACAGGATTTCGTCTTATTTTGGAATGAGGTTCCACCCCATTTTGAAATATAACAAGATGCACGGCGGCATTGATATCCCCGCTCCGGCAGGAACATCGATCCACGCTGCCGCATACGGAAAGGTTATATGCGCACGATGGCTGGACGGAGGTTCGGGATATACGGTGATAATTGACCATGGCGGCGGGATAACCACCTTGTATTTCCATATCCAAAAAGGAGGAATCCTTGTAAAGGAAGGTCAGACGGTCAATGCCGGACAGGTCATCGCCAAAGTAGGCAGTACAGGCCTGTCGACAGGTCCCCACCTGCACTTTGAAGTAAGGAAGGATGGCGTTCGTCAGGATCCATTGAATTATGTCACCAATAAAAAGTAACAGTTCTGAAGTCTTATAGCGAAAGAGAGCGGCGTGAAGAGAAGCCGCTCTTTTTTACAGCCATGAAAGTGCTGAGACGATATTATTGAAAAGCGCGTTCTTTCGGTTATACTTATTATATGAACATTGTTTGCAGTATGAACGCATAGGATGTAAAAAAATAATAATTCGTAAAAGAAGGGTTGTTTTAATGAAACTTGGACGCAAGATATTGATTTCACTGATCCTGCTTGTATGTTTCACTGTTGTGTTTTTTGCAGGTTATTTTTTTTCGGTTATCAACCTGATGTCCTGGGATGTTTTCTCGTCCAGGCCTCTTAAAAACTGGTTCAAGCCCCAGGTTGCCATATACTTTGACGAGGACCAGGTAGACTTCAAGGATGTCGCAGCCTTCAACAGGGTTAAGAATCTTCTTGAAAATGACTACTACGAGGAAGTGGATTTCAGCAAAGTCTTCAGCAGCGCCATCAAGGGGTTGTCTGAAGGGGTTGAAGATCCTTATACCATGTACTATACTCCCGAAGAAATGAAAGCGCTCTGGGAGGATGTATCCGGCAATTACGTGGGAATAGGCGTTTTGGTCCAAATGGATGAAAACAAGCTGCTTACGGTTATAGACGTGTTCGCTGATTCTCCCGCCAAGGAAGCAGGGTTGCAAAAGAACGACAAAATAATTAATGTTAATGGTGAGGATGTTACTACTGTCGGGGATGCCGATCTGATAGTCAAGAAAATCAAGGGCGAACCTAATACCAAGGTCAGGATAACTGTTTACAGACCTGAGGAAAACAGGCAGATCGATTTTGAAATGGAAAGGCGCTTCATCAACATATCGTGGATTTCCAGCGAGCTTCTGGACAACGGTATAGGGTATATTTATATACAGCAGTTCGACAATGATATAGCGAAGGATTTCCAGCAGCATCTAAGCGCACTCATGGCCCAGGGCATAAAGGGACTGGTGATCGACCTTCGCGACAACCCCGGAGGTTCCTATTACCAGGTTGTCCGGATTGCCGACATGATCGTGCCCAAGGGAATTATAGTTTATACCCAGGACAGGGACAACAACAGGGAAGAGCAGTATTCCGACGAAAATGAACTGGAGATTCCCCTGGCCGTGCTTGTCAACGAGTACAGCGCCAGCGCTTCCGAGATACTTGCGGCCTGTATACAGGATTACGGCAAAGGTATA
>DUSJ01000095.1 GCA_012842645.1 Clostridiaceae bacterium
CTGCGTCATTTTCGTCTTTCTCAATCTCGATTACTCCGGTCACGGCGCTTCTGACGTCGGCACCATCGCCTGCGGTGCTTGACGACACCACTCCAAGGAAGGATGCAAGCTTGGGCTCGGTAAGCCAGCCATCGTTGATCTTGACTATTCCTTCATAAAGCCACATAACTCCGAGGAAAATTCGGAGGGGTGTTATCCACCAGGCCTGGACACGGGTAGACCAGTGTTTTTCAACAAGGATCTTTCTCTGACGTCTTTCCAGTACTTCATAGTAAAGATATCTCCAAACTCCCCTGAAACCTGTTATTTCCCAGAGATAGTGCATGTTCACCATGTATTTCATGACCATCGAGAGCCAGACGGGAAGGGTTTTTCCCATGATCTCGGAAACACAGAAGTAGTTGCCTACGCTGACCATGGTGCCATGGAATTTTACCTTGACCTTCTTCAGCTCTTTTCCGCGGATATCGTTAAGGATGTTCTCGGCTGCTCCGTGAGCTGTCTGTATGGCGTTTTCCACCATAGCGGCATAAGGAATGCCGTTCTCGTCGGCTAAACCACCCAGGTCTCCGACCGCGTAAACGTTCTTATTTTCAGTCCTGCAGAATTCATCAACTTTTATTCTTTTCTGCCTGTTTGCCCTGTCAATATCACAGTTCTCGGCATCATCGCAGGCCTTTATTCCGGCGGCCCATATGATTGTTTTGGTGCCTATTTCACCGCCGTCATAAATAAGGCTGTTTTCTGTTGCTCCTGTTATTTTTGTATTGAGCATCACTTCGACCTTAAGCTTTTTCTCAAGGTATCTGTGGGCTTTTGCAGAGTTCTTTTCACCAAGGGTATTGAGTATCCGCGGAAGCATATCCACTATAATGAGACGAACATCTTCCCGCGGAATCCTATGCTCCTTGCAAAGAGATTTAACCCATATGCCGAGCTCTCCGATCATCTCGACCCCTGTGAATCCGGTGCCTGCCACTACGAAAGTAAGCAAACGTTTTCTTTCGTTTTCATCATTTTCCTGTGATGCCAGGATAAAGCATTTTTTAATATGCTCACGGATCCTTACCGCATCATCGAAGCTCCAAAGCGTGAAAGCATGCTCTTTCATACCTGAAATGCCGAAGAAGTTTGGCGAGCTTCCCATCGCCAGTATAAGGTAGTCATAATCATAGACTGCTTTATCGGAGGAGATCCTGTTGTTCTCGAAGTCAAAGGATTTTATCTCATCCATTATCACATTGACATCGGTATACTTGAAGATACTGTTAAGTGGGATCCGTATCCCTTCTTCCGATATCCTGTTGCCGGCTACCTCATGGAGCTCTGTCAGGAGAGTATGGTAAGGGTTTTTATCGATAAGAGTAATCTCGACTTCGTCTCTCTTTTTCTTCTTGTTGAGCGTGAGAGCGGCTTCTATGCCAGCATACCCGGCTCCGACAATCAGTACTTTTTTAGCCATGGCTGATCTCCTTTCGTTATGTATCGAAAATATAAAAATTTATATATACCACATTATATAAGTTTAACACTTTTATTTTTTTCAACAATTGAAAAAAGATTCACTGCAATTATCGCCGTCAACAGACCTGTCACAAGTCCTGTCATCAGCAGAACGGGCAGATATGCAAAAATCGCAGCGTTTCTCATCATCAGGCTAGCCATCAGTATTTGTCCCGTGTTGTGGGCAGCAGCTCCTCCCATGCTGATTCCCAGTATGGAAAAAGCCTTGTTATACCCTGTCTTGAGAACAGTCATAACCATCAATGCCATGAATGCTCCTGCCAGGGAATACAGCAGGGACGACATCCCGCCGAATAAAAACGAGGCAAGTATGCACCTCAGTACAGTTACTGCCACAGCGGACGTTAATCCCATGAAAAACAGGGCAAACATCGTTACTATGTTGGCCAAACCCAGCTTGATCCCGGGTACGGGAATAATCAGATCAAGAGGAATGAACCTTTCCATGTAGGACAGAACTACTGCCAATGAAATCAGAATACTGTTCAAAGCTAACTTTTTCATGCGACCACCAATCTTTGTTTGTCAATGTCCGGAGAGCCAAATACCAATCGGTGTGACTGCCTTGTGACTTATTTAATTATTATATCCACATCGCTTCCATCAGCGTCAATACCTTCTATCCTGATCATTACTCCGGCGGGAAGACATACCGCGATCTGTCCCGGCCGGCTGATCCAGCCTGTGTTCACACAGACCTGATCGGGGCATTCGGCATGGGCGAAACGGATCTTCCCATTCTCTGCCTCGATCGTTCCGGGGTATTCTCCCTCGTAATCCAGCGTGTAAAGCCCTTCAAGCCGGTCCAGCCGGACAGTGTCCAAAACAGTACCATTCTGCAATATTATGGCCGTTTTTTCAATGGAATTTTTTTGGTAAAACGAGACAGCCAATAGGACCGCAGATATGACAATCACCGCTATTACAACAAAATCTCCGGCCCTGGGCTTTATCCGCAAGATGAATCCTCCTTAATATTTCCATGTCAGGCATAGATACAGACAAATTATACAATATTGATACTGTCTCTGAAAACCCCCAATGTTTCTGGTAAATGCTGTAATGTAAGACTGCCTGTTCTGCTTATTTGGGTATGTATGGACATGGATTCCCGATTAAGCTAAAATATATCAAAACAGGAATGGAGGTTATAATGAAGATATCGGAGCTTTATGGCCAGAAAAAGCAAAGCCTGTCTTTCGAAATATTTCCCCCCAAACCACATCTGCCCCTTGATACGCTTTTCAGGTCCATAGAGGGTTTTAAGAAACTGTCGCCCGATTTTATCAGCGTTACATACGGAGCGGGCGGCAGCC
>DUSJ01000096.1 GCA_012842645.1 Clostridiaceae bacterium
ACGGACAGATTCGGGAGAACGCAAAGAAAAAACCAACAAGGTCGGGCATGAACATCAGCCTTGGACGTTGGAAGAAAAAAACCGCATGAAAGGAACTGACATGCCTGCGATCCCTGATAACCAGACTGCCGCTGCTCCGGCGGAAGAAATCCGCCAGGCAGAGAGGATGCCGGCAGTTCTTTCAAGAAAGTCTCTTGAGCAGACAGTAACCAGCCAGGTCACCATGAAGATCAGGCTTATGGCCGGCGAAAACAGGCAGGAGATGGAGATAAACCTGAAGCCGGACAGCCTTGGAAAACTTTCTCTGAAGATAGTCAATGAACGGGGCGAAATACTGGCAAGGATCACTGCGGAAAACGAGCAGGTAAAGCAAATCCTGGAGAGCAACATGCAGCTTCTCAGGGACGCTCTTGAAAAGAACGGGTTTTCGGTTCAGAGCCTGAGCGTTTCAGTAGGGAACAGTCCCGGGGAGAACAGGACAAAAGAAGAGACGGAACAACGGAGCAGGATGATTACAGGGACTGAAAGCCATAGTGGGATCACCGTCTCCGCGAAAGAAATGGCAGATCTCAGGGACAGGATAGAAAAGGAGTATTACGGACAGTTCTCCAGGATCAATCTGACTGCATGATGATCCGGTAAGATTTTTCAGGGAAAGGAAGTGAGAAACATGTCGACAGTGTCTGGCCTAAGCACACAGAAGACCATCGAGCAGATCATTGAGGAACAGGCGAAAGCATCAGCAAAGACCCGAAATACAGGCGAGCTCGGAAAGGATGATTTTTTAAAGCTCCTGATCACACAGGTGCAGCACCAGGATCCTATGAACCCCGCATCCGATACCGATTTTATTGCCCAAATGGCTCAATTCAGCGCGCTGGAGCAGATGCAGAACCTGAACCGGACTTTCTCCTATACGGCTGGATTCGCCATGCTTGGCAAATACGTTTTCGCCGAGATTAAAGACGATTCCGGAGATATTAAGTTCGTAAACGGGAAAGTGGAATCGGTGAAGATGATGAGCGGACAGGTTTATGTTGTGGTCGGCGAAGATGACGTTCCTATCGACAAGATCACCTATGTATCCGATGCACAAATCGGTACCAGCGAACCTGTGACCAACTTCAGCTCAATTATCGGTCTGCTTGCCAGGGCAATGCTTACCAATTCATCCGGCAAGGGAAGTCCGATCGAAGGGATAATAGCATCGGTAGTCAAAGAGTCCAACGGGGTATACGCAAGACTGGATGAAGTGGAGATCAAGCCGTACAACCTCGACATCGGCGCATTTGAAAGCGTGGACGAGTACATCGAGGGTATGGCAGGCAAGGAAATAACCGTAAGGTTCGAGGATGAGCAGACAGGTGAAAAATATACCGTCACCGGAATACTCAGGACAGGGTATGAAGGCCCCGACGGCAAGCTGAGACTTCTGCTCGACAATGTGAAAGTACCGGCCGGAAGCATTTACTCGATGCAGGGAGTTGACCTTCTGTCCACAGAGCAAGTGCTTTTGAACGCCATCCTCAAGGAACTGCAGAAACTGAACCAGTCCGGGACGAACACAGGAGGAGGCTCCGGAGGAATGGAGACTGACGAAGCAGATACCGGGGAGACTGAACCCGGCGAAACAGGAACACCCTGATGCAGAACGGAGGTCCCTATGAACATTTATAATCGTCCCATACAAAGCATTCACCAGGTCGTTGAGACCAGGAAGCCTTCAACCGGGAAAGAGATCCGCAGTACAGGGGACGAGTTTTCCTCGATACTGGATCAAAAAATCCGGGAGACCAGGGATATAAAAATATCCAAGCATGCCATGATGCGCCTTGAAGCCAGGAACATAAGTCTTGACGAAAACCAGGTCGAGAGACTGAAGAACGCGGTGGACAAGGCTTCGGCCAAGGGAGTGAGAGATACCCTGGTCGTTATGGATAACGTGGCTTTCGTGGTGAATGTGAATGCGAGAACGGTAATTACTGCCGTCAACCAGAGCGAACTGAAGGAAAATGTTTTCACAAACATCGACGGCGCGGTATTTACCTGATGTCACTATAATACAAAACAACTGTTACAAGTTAATACAAGTAAAGCAAAGTCGAGTTTCAGCCGGACCCCCACGGGAGGCTGACCGTTCCCGAACGACAGAAGGAACGGCAAGACTTTCAGGAGGTTGATTTATTATGTTGATGTCCATGTTTGCAAGCGTTTCAGGCTTGAAGGCACATCAAACCCGTATGGACGTTATAGGCAACAATATCGCCAACGTCAATACGATCGGCTTCAAAGCAAGCCGTGCAACATTCCAGGAGATTTTCTCCCAAACCCTATCATCTGCCAGCGCCCCCGATCAAATGACAGGCCGCGGCGGAACAAACCCCATGCAGGTAGGCCTTGGTATGAATATCGATGCCATCGATATCATGATGGACCGGGGCAGCGTACAGAGGACAGAAAGCCCTACGGACCTTTCCATTGAAGGCGAAGGATTTTTCATCGTCAGAGGGGGCAACGAGGGCGCTTTCTACTTTACCAGGGCAGGCAATTTTACCATTGATAAGCTGGGCAACCTTGTCACTGCAACAGGCCAGAATGTCTATGGATGGATGAAATATATCTATGGCGAAAACGGCTATGAGTTTGACACCCAGGAGCCCATCCAGCCAATTAATCTGTATGAGGACATCTATAACAGCAACAAGAGGATAATTGCAGCCAAACAGACTACCGAAGTGGTTCTTGCCGGAAATCTCGATGCCACTGAAAAGCCGATTGGAGGAACTACAGGAAATGTTATCGGAAGCGGCAGCATGACAACATTGCCGTTTGATGCCAACAGCGACGGTATTCCTGACGAAGGACCGGATACGGAAAACATTCCGCCTCATTTCACCGTTCCGATAAATGTATACGATGCCCTCGGAAACGAGTACAAGATCAATCTCAAGCTCTGGAAGGTCTTCACTCAGGGGCCCTCAGGCGCTGGTGACACCACTCCCATTGAAACATCCTGGTATTATGTTATCGATGGCGGCAACAATGCGTCGGCAGACGGCGCCAGCGGCTTTATCAAGTTTGACTCTTCCGGACGGCTTATCACAACTGATACGACTAACTTCAACTTCAGACCCACAATCAAGATAACGCCCAGTCTTGCCACCGGCGCGGAGGCCTTTGAATTCGAACTGAATCTTGAGCAGCTTACCATGTATGCCGACGACTCTTCTGTAAAAACCACCCGCGTCGATGGTTATCCTCCCGGAACACTGGTTACCTTCAGCATAGGCAGTGACGGGATAATTACGGGTGTTTACGACAACGGAAGACAGCAGCCGCTGGGACAGATTGCTCTGGCCATATTCGAGAACCCTGCAGGTCTCCAGAAAGCCGGCGCCAACCAGTTTATCCAGACACCTAACTCAGGAGATTTCAAATTAGCCTCACAGCCGGGTAAAGGCGGTGCCGGTACCCTGGTTCCGGGTACCCTGGAGATGTCGAACGTGGACCTTGCAAAACAGTTCACCGACTTGATCATCACCCAAAGAGGCTTCCAGGCCAACAGCAGGGTCATGACCGCCTCGGACGAGATCCTCCAGGAACTTTCCAATATCAAGCGATAAATTATTGAAGGGCAGTCTTCC
>DUSJ01000097.1 GCA_012842645.1 Clostridiaceae bacterium
CGACTGCTCCTGTATCTGCGTGGTAGCCTGAAAAATGCTGACAGCGAGCCCTACTACCAGCCCAACGAGCAGGACGGGAATCCCCACTTTTAAAATTGTAAGCAAAGCATCCCTGGCTACATCCAGCAGAAACTGTTCCAATACTTACCCCTCACCATTCGGATCTATCGTGCAAACGATTTGATTATATTCTCAGTCAACAGGTTCCAGCCGTCAACCATAATGAAAAGAAGGATCTTGAACGGCATGGATATCATTACCGGAGGAAGCATCATCATACCCATGGACATCAGGGTGCTGGCAACCACCATGTCAATGACCAGGAAAGGTATGTACAGCATGAATCCCATCTGGAAAGCCGTCTTCAGCTCACTGATCATAAAGGCTGGCACAACGACGGTAAGCGGAAGATCGGTAAGGTTTTCAGGCGGTTCCACGTTCGCGATGCTGGCGAAAAGCGCAAGATCCTTATCCCGGGTATATTTCAGCATGTTTTCCTTAAGGCTGGCTTCGGTCCGGTCAATTGCCTCCTCAAGGGTTATACGGCTTTCCGAAAACGGCACCAGCGCGTTCCGGTTTATGTCGTTCAATACCGGTGACATAATAAAAAACGTCAAAAAAAGGGACAACCCGATAATCACCTGGTTTGGAGGTATCTGCTGGGTCCCCATCGAATTTCTCAGGAAGGAAAGAACGATTATTATCCTCGTAAAAGAGGTCATCATAATAAGAATTGACGGCAATAGCGACAATACCGTCAATATCAGGAGCAGCTTTATACTTGCGCTTATTTCCTCCGGGTCGTCGGTGGAACTGATAGTGATGCCTTCTTCAGAAATAGATATCCCCGGTGCGGCAAATGCTGCCGTGCACAGCAAACCGAAACATACCAGCGACGATATGATACATATCAGAATTTTTTTCTTTAGCATGGCATCTGTCCTTTAGTTATTCCTTAGCATTTAGCTTTTTCAGCCGACGGATGCCGGCCAGGATCCCTTTCCCCGGCTCCCCGGCGTTTTCACCGGTTCCTTCTTCCGATCCGGGAGCCTGTTCCTGGTCAGTCCGTTTGCTCAAGCCCGAGTATGTTTCAAATATCCTCCTGAACCCTGCCGCGTCAGCCATTTTATCCTCAGCGGCGCTGTCCTCACCGGCCCGTTCTTCCAGCTCTATTTCAGAAACCATTTCCAATCCTTTTTTGCTGGATAAAAAAAGAAAATACCTGTTCCCGACAAGTATGAGATAAAGGTACCGATCCATTCCCAAAGAGAGGGCTTCCACAATCTTCATGTACTTGTTTTTTGATCTGCCGGAATACCTTTTGCCTATAAAAACAGTAGTGAAATAACAAAGGATTAGTATCGCACCGAAAGCAATGAACAAGCCCAGCAGTTCCAAAAAATCATCCATGGCAGGAGCCCCTTTCATCCAGGAACATGATCAGCCCACAACTTTCCTGACCGCTTCTATGACGCGCTCTGCCTGGAACGGTTTAACTATGAAATCCCTGGCACCGGCCTGTATAGACTCAATAACCA
Source organism: Clostridiaceae bacterium (assembly GCA_012842645.1). Taxonomy (GTDB): domain Bacteria; phylum Bacillota; class Clostridia; order DSM-8532; family DSM-8532; genus DTU059. Next base: position 1,539 of record DUSJ01000097.1, read on the forward strand.
TGGCTTGCTGGCCCATAGCCGAACACATGATGATCTTGGCGGCATCATTGATCTGCTTGATCTGCTTGACTGCCTGGATTCCATCCATCTCGGGCATGGTTATATCCATTATGACAAGATCAGGATTTACTTCCTTATACTTCTCAATGGCTTTGAGGCCGTTCTCAGCTTCAGCAATAACAGTATAACCGTTCTTTGAAAGGATGTCTTTTATCATCATACGCATGAAAGCAGCATCATCAACGATCAGTATACTTGCCATATGCTTTATCCTCTCCCTGTTATATTTCAGTATACTAAAACTATACCACTCTGGACCGGTTCCATAACCATTATAATTGATATTACGACAAATTGAAAGTATTTTCGTCACTAAAGTCGCTTAGCCGGATCAATGATGTCGGTTATCCTGACACCGAAGCTCTCGTCGATTACCACGACCTCACCCTTGGCGACTGATTTGCCGTTGACGAGTATATCGACAGGTTCGCCCGCAAGCTTGTCAAGCTCAATTATGGAACCCTGGCCGAATTCAAGGATCTCCCTTATCTTCTTGGTTGTCCTGCCGAGTTCGACTGTAATCTGCAAAGGCACATCCAGCAGAAGTCCAATGTTCTTCCTGTCAAACTCAGCCATAGCGTCGTCAAAGGACTGGAACTGGAGCGGCTGTACATTGACCGGGTTCTGATGGATGCTGGACGATGCCTGATATTGCGGCATTGCGAACCCATACGGCGGCATATACTGGTTTGGCATGGGAGGTACCTGCTGCGGCGGTACCTGCTGCTGAGGCGGCGCCTGGTACTGCGGCTGCGGCTGCTGCGGTTCCGGAGGAGCCTGCCCGGTCCGCTCAGGGGAAGTATGCACCGGCGGCGGCGCTATAATGGGCGTTTGAGGCTGAATGCCTGCAAGAAGATTCCTGGCCATTTCTTTTGCGAATGAAATGGGCAATATCTGCATTATTTCGCTGTCTATCAGGTCTCCTACCTTGAGTGAGAAGAGAATAAGCACAATGTTGGAATTTTTGTCGATCCTGATATTCTTTACATCCGAGGCAGAGCTTACCACTGACGGCTCAGGCGGCGAAATATCCACACGTTTTTCAAATATGGATGACAGGGAAGTTGCTGCAGACCCTACCATCTGGTTCATGGCTTCACTGATAGCGCTCAGATGGAGATCGTTCAGCTCTCCCTGTATACCCCCGAAGCCGTCCCCGCCCATCATCAGGTCTGTTATTATCTTCGTATCTTCTTCTTTCAATATAAGAACGTTATACCCCTTGATACCCTCGGTATACTGTACTTTTACCGCTATGTACGGCTTGACGAACATCTTGGAAACTTCTTCCCAGGTAGTCTCTTCTACCCTGGGCGTGGTTATGCTGACCTTCTGTCCCAAAAGCGCGTACAGCGTGGTCGCGGAGGTTCCCATGCATATATTTCCTATCTCGCCAAGCGCATCTTTTTCCTCAGGAGTCAATAGTTCCTGTTTCGGTTGTTTTTCCCCGGTTTCGTCCGATGGCTGCGATGCCTGGGGTTCTTCATCAAGGCCCGAACCTCTCAGCAGGGCATCTATTTCAGCCTGAGATAACATATCTCCCATCAGTCTTCCTCCTCCCGGATAATATCGGTTATCTTAACGGCAGCTTTCTTGTTCCTTGCTCCGGGTTTACCCAAAAATTTGACCATATCGCCTACCATGACCTCGATCTTTCCGTTGACACTCGTGTTCAGGGAAAGAACATCTCCAGGCCGGAGCA
>DUSJ01000098.1 GCA_012842645.1 Clostridiaceae bacterium
AATATAGGAAAAGGATCTGGGAACCATTCCTGAAAGCTTTCGCGAAAGGCGGGTTCGCCATTTATGACGGCTATTCGTCCGACCTTGCCAAGACCGGCGATATCGTCTGCTCCACCGGCTCCACAGCAGGCATACTGTTCTATGGAGACACGATAACATACCCCGATAACACGACCATTGATGTGGAATACGAAATACTTCCCTATCCTGTTTTCGAAGGCGGAAAAAAAGCCGCCATTCAGCGCGGCGGCGGGATGATTGTGACAAAATCTACCAGGGAAAAGGAATATGCCTCTGCAGAATTCCTGAAATGGTTCACAGCTCCCGAGCAGAACCTGAGATTTATATCGGAGACGGGATACCTGCCGGTCACCAGGGAAGCGTTTGAAACAAGAATCGAAGAAAATATTGACAAGATCGGGAACAGGAATATCAGAAAGCTGCTGAGAACCGCCGTGGCCATGTACAGGGATTATGATTTTTACATACCTCCTGTCTTTGACGAAATCGATTCCCTTGAAAAAAGCTATTCAGTCAGAATGATGAAAGCTGCAGTAAAGGTCAGAGAAAATTACATGTCGCTGCTCGAAACCATGGCCCCTGACGAGGCGTATAAAAAAGCGGAAGAGAATGTTTTTGAGGATTTTACAGGAGAAAGGTGATATCGTCTGACAAAACCAAAGCTTTACCCGGCAAAGCTGCCTGAAAAGATAAGGAAGCTCAGGCTGGAAGGCAAGTCCATGCGCTTCCGGTTTATTATATTCTCTATTCTTTTTTTGGCTACGACCATGGCTGCCATAACTCTGATACTCCTTCTGACAGGAGTGTTCCACTTTGGCAGGAAAGAAATAAAGACCTTGTTTGAAAACGAGTTCAATCACAAGTATAACGATATATACAGCGATTTTGGGAACATCTCGGCCAATGGCATCGACCTTTCCAGGACATTGAACAGAAGTATTGAAGACAAGCTTGTTGATAAAAAGATTGAGGCCGCTGAACTTAAAAATCATCCTGAAATATATAATGAACTGCTGGATTCGGTATGCCAGACCCTTGTCGCTGCACTTCTCAGGACAAAAAGCAGCGCTGTTTTCATTATCCTTGACGGAACAATAAATCCTGACCTGCCTTATGCCGAGCAATCGAGGGCTGGATTGTACATACGCAACATGGAACCCAACGTAGTAAATCTTGAGTCTCCTTCCCTGCATATGATAAGGGGGTCCACGGAAATTGCAAAAAGGAATAAAATAAGTATTCATCCCCAATGGGCTATGGAATTTGACATATCGGTCGCTTCATGCTTCACGAGAACAATCGGGACTGCCAGGGCCTTTAATACCCTGCCTGTTTCCAAGCTGTACTGCTGGTATTCAGGAACAGTCCTTCCCGAAATGACTGACAAGGCCATGCTATGCCTAATCCCGCTGATTGCCTCCGATGGAACGGTTTATGGCATATGCGGTTTTGAAGTCAGCTCATTGTTGTTCAAGCTGTCATATACCTCTGAAAATCCGGCCTTTGACTCGAGTTTCTGCCTGCTGGCGCCCTTCAGTAACGGGATGATCGACTGTTCGTCATCCTTCGTAGCTGCCAGGTATCCTGCCATAACCAGGAACGAGATCGCTGACGCAAAGCTCCGCTTCCAGCAAAGGCCATCTACGCTTACAAGGTATTTCAGCCCTTCAAAAGAATTCATGGGAATCCATAAAACCCTGACCCTCTATCCCAATGATTCCCCCTATCTTGATGAAGAGTGGGTCGTATCCATAATGGTACCTTCGAAGGATTATACAAGGACCATCGGAAACCTGAATCTCAAGATAGCCCTGTTGTTCTTCTTCCTGTTCATAACAGGAATCATTGTTTCCTTCCGTTTCAGCAGGATTTACCTGAAGACGATGACGGAGACTTTCAATAAAATCAAGTCGACTAAACCGTCTGACGTGGAAAAAACCAATATACCGGAGATCGACGACCTCCTGGAATTCCTTGCGGAACAGGACAGGAAGAACGCCCTTAATACCCCGAAGAATGAAGCCGTATCCCCGGAATACCAGAACACCGATATGTTCAGGAAATTCCTCCAGAATATAAAAACGCTGTCCCCTGCCGAGAAAGCGGTTTTCGATCTCTACATGGAATGCCTGACAGGAAAAGAGATCGCCGAAAGGCTTTTCCTGAGCATAAATACTATAAAGACCCATAACAAGAGGATCTATGAAAAGCTGAACGTGTCTTCCCGGAACGAACTCATGGTATATCTCAGGATGATGAAGGAAGCCAACATCGAAAGCTGAAAGGGTATGCAAAAACCGTTTCAGGGTTTCCGGAACGGCATGATGATGTTCCTTTTTAGGATTATAAGGGGATGATCAATCCCTGGTTCAAGCTTCGGTACCAGTTCCTCCATTACGCTGCTTGCAAAAAACGGGATGCCCGTTTCATGCGATATTTCCAAAGCGAGCTGCATGCCGTACAAAATGTCGTCAGCAGTAGTCTCGTCCATGAAATGGGTATTGTTTATAATCCCCGTGAATTTCAGTCTCGAGGAAACCTCGATCTCGCGGATATATACAAGGGTATCCGACAGGTTTGTGGTCATCGGCCTGGAACGATTGAAAACAAAAAACATGTCATAGTCATCTTCAGGGATTTCTTTGCGGAAACGCCCCAGTACCCTTGCTCCTTCCTCGTCCCCGCCAACGTCCAGGATAACCCGGAGCGACTCGTTATGCAGGGCTGCCGATATTTCAGGACCTATAGCCGGCACGTCAACATTGGTATTGGCATACATCGGCGCGATCGTCCTTATGCCAGCAGATTCAAGCGCCCTTTTCGCGTCGATGCTCCTGAAGAAGGGATTTACGATGTCCATGTCCGCAAGAAGAACGTCCATGCATTTCTTCCTCAGTATAAACGCGGTATTTACCGATATTTCCGATTTTCCGCTTCCATAGTGGCCGCTGAATATTGTCACCCGTTTGTCAAAAGTTGCTTCCGCCATACCCTCATCCTTTTATTTCATATTCTTTTCTTCCCTGCTCATACCTGTCGTTCCCGTAAGAATCGATTATGACATAGCATGGAAAATCCCTGACCTTAATTCTCCTTATGGCTTCCGTGCCGAGATCTTCAAAGGCGATCACTTCCTGGCTCACGATACATGAGGAGATGAGCGCCGCGGCGCCGCCTACAGCTCCGAAATATACCGCCCCATACTTTTTCATGGCTTCAACGACTTTCCGGTCGCGAATTCCTTTTCCAATCATTCCCTTCAGGCCTTTTTCGATCAGGGCGGGAGTATACGCATCCATCCTGCCGCTGGTGGTAGGTCCCGCGGAGCCGATAACACGTCCTTCCGGCGCAGGACATGGACCGACATAATAGATCGTCTGGCCCTCTATATTGAAGGGCAGGGACTCGCCTTTTTCGATCATAGCTGCCAGCCGTTTGTGGGCGGCATCCCGGGCAGTGTACATTACTCCGGACAACAGGACCTCGTCCCCGGCTTTCAGCTCTTTGATTATTTTGTCTGTAAGCGGCAAAAAAATGTGTTTTTTCTGCATGGCACATGCTCACCTGTCCATCGAATACTGGATCCGGGCTTCATGGGTGTATTCGCCCTTCTCGTCGTAAATAAAGAGCGGCGGCAGGATCTTCATCCCTGGGTTCCCGTTTTTGAGTCCTTTTACCAGGAGCAGAGACGGTTCCTTGCCGACCCTGGCGCAGACCAGCCTGAGGATTTTCGGTTCGAGGTTCACTTCTCTCATGCCGTCGATAATATCGGCGAGTCTCTCAGGGCGGTGGACCATGAAGAACTCTCCGCTGGGTTTTAGGATCTCCGCGCTTATTTTCAGTATATCTTCAAGAGTACAGAATATTTCATGCCTTGAAATGGCCTTGGCGTCCCCGGGATTGATAAAGCCGCTTCCAACGCGCGTATAGGGAGGATTGGTCACCACGACGTCGAAGGAACTTTTCCCGAAAAGTGAAACTGCCTTCCTGATGTCCCCTTTGACTATCTCTATTCTGTCGCCAAGATCATTGCCTTCAACGCTTCTCCGGGCCATGTCGGCCATTTCCTGCTGGATCTCGATCCCGACAATCTTCCCCGCCTTTGTTTTTGCCGAAAGCAGGATGGGTATTATGCCTGTCCCCGTGCCAAGATCCAACACGTTTTTACCTTTTCCGGCCGTGACGAAATTGGACAGCAGGACAGCGTCCATGCCGAACCTGAAGGAATCCTTCTTTTGCAATATGAACAGGCCGTTCAGCTGCAGGTCTTCCAATGTTTCGTCAGGCATCACGACAAAACCCATAAAGCGTTCCTCCAATTTTGTGCAACAAGGAAGATTATTTAGCGCAGGTGTTCCAAAATTACGGTTCATGTCTCATTTGCTTCAAATGTGCCAGAAGAACCGTCCCCCTGGCACGCCCCACACGTATCAAAAAAGCCAGGCCTGCGGCCTGACTTTTTGGACTTATTCCGATTACTTGGGCTGTGGAGCCTCCACAGGACATACATTTGCGCATGAACCACAATCTATGCATGAATCCTCATCTATTACATACTTGCCATCGCCCTCTGAAATGCATCCTACAGGACACTCGGCTTCGCATGCGCCGCAGCTGATGCAGTCATCATTGATAAAATAAGCCATATGTATACCTCCCGATCGATAAAAATTTAGTTATACAGTTCAGAATTATCCTATACCATATATCCTTCAATGTCAATAAAAAACAAAATTCGTGTCCAAAATACAATGCATGACAACATTACTGTCAGTCCTCAAGGCTTTTGAGCTCTTCCAGTTCTTCGGGCTCGATCTCTTCCTCGGGTTCGGGCTTCCTGTCGGCATCCCTGACTACTTTTACGTCATCCACGGAATATTCCATGATATCGGCTCCCTGCTCGTTGTCAAGCTTTACCTTAACCTTTTCCCTGAGAAGGTTGACCGAAACCACTGTGCCCTGTCCGTCGGGCGTCAGTACTATGGCATCGACTTTAGGCGTCTTCTTCAGAAGATATTCGTATGTTTCCTGTTCATACTTAAGGCAGCACATCAGTCTTCCGCAGGTCCCGGAAATCTTTGCGGGATTCAGTGACAGTGCCTGTTCCTTGGCCATTTTTATTGACACCGGGTTGAACTCGGTAAGATGAGTACTGCAGCACAGGAGCCTTCCGCAGGGGCCGAGAGCGCCCATCATCTTCGCTTCATCCCTGACACCGATCTGGCGAAGCTCTATACGGGTGCGGAAAACCGAAGCGAGGTCCTTGACAAGCTCCCGGAAATCGACTCGCCCGTCAGCGGTGAAATAGAAGAGGATCTTGTTATTGTCAAATGTATACTCCACATCAATAAGCTTCATCTCAAGGCCATGTTTTTTAATTTTTTCAAGGCATATGCCGAATGCTTCTTTTTCCTTTATCTTGTTTTCCTCGACTCTCTTAAGGTCTTCCTCATCGGCTTTCCTTATAACGTTTTTAAGCGGCGCTACCACTTCCTCGTCAACCACCTGGCGATTAGCTGTAACGACCTCGCCGCATTCAATGCCCCTCGCGGTTTCGACTATCACTTTATCGCCTTTTTTCAGATCTATATCACAAGGATCGAAATAATATATCTTTCCTGCAGTCCTGAACCGAACACCAACAACATTCTGCATTCCTTTGACCATTCCTTTCCAAGGGAAATAAGTTCCTCTTCCTGTCAGGCTTTTGCTATACGGCAAGCGTCAGCATGTCCACAGCAAGCTGATAATTCATGTGACGCTTTAAATTTTTCCTGATATCCCGGATGCCTTTGATTTTTTCCATTATATCGACAGGGCTGAACTCTTTTGCATACTTTATTATATTATCCTGTTTGTCCGAATTAATCAACCCGTCACCGGCAGAGCATTGTACCAGAAGGACGTCCCTGTAGACAGATTCCAGTATGTCCAGACATGACCGGAAAGCGTCCCGGTTCCCGGATAAAAACCTGTTCAGTTCCAGCCTGGAAAACATGTTCCCTTCAAAAACGAAACTCATCACCTTATTTCTGTTCTCTTCAAAGCTTTTATCGGCTGCAAGCCCGAAAACCCTGCCCGGGATTCCGCCGCTTAAGCCGACAAGGTATTCTTTGCCGGACAGATCGATACCTTTTTCATGGGCTATGGTCATTATTTCCATAACGGAGTAAGGCTTCAGCCTTAATTGTGCTACCCGGGATCTCACTGTCGGGAGCAGTGATTCGTAAACAGATGTGGTCAGAAAGATAACTCCGTATTCAGGAGGTTCCTCCAATGTTTTCAGAAGACAATTCTGGGCCTGTGTCGTCATCAGGTCGGCATCCTCGATCAGGTACACTTTCCTGCCTTCGGCCGGCCGGATGCTGATGTCGTCGATAAGTTCCCTGATCTGGCTGATCAGTATGTTCTGCGTCTCATTCCTTATTAATCTGAAATTGGGGTTGGCTCCTTCATCGAAGCTCCTGCACGGCCTGCACCTTCCGCATGGCTGCATGTCATTGTCTTTCCCGGCGCAAAGGATCGTTTTCGCGATATAGCGCGCCAGGGTGCGCTTTCCGA
>DUSJ01000099.1 GCA_012842645.1 Clostridiaceae bacterium
TATTGCGGATTATATCCTCCATGCGCTGCTTGTAGGTTTTCCTCCCCTGGGTCGCTTCTTTCCCCGACAGAAGGCTGGGCTTTATATTGTTGTAGTCATAGAATCTTGCGACTTCCTCGCACAGGTCGGCCAGTTCGACGATATCGTTCCTGAAAGAAGGCGGAACCAGAGTCATGGCCTTCTCGTCGACTTCAAATCCAAGGTCCCTGAATATTTTCACCATTGTCCCGGTTTCGATCTGCGTTCCCAAAAAGCTGTTTATCCTGTCGGGCTCAAATTTCAGCACCCGCTTTTCATAGGGCTTGCAGTTGCAGTCGGCAATTCCCCTTACCACCTTGCCGGCTCCGAGGAGTTCAATCAGTTCGGCGCAGCGGTTTATGGCGGGTATGGTATTCTGGATGTCGAGACCCTTTTCAAATCGGATGGCCGCTTCGCTCCGAAGCCCCATCTTCTTGCCTGTCATCCTGATGGATGCGCCTTTGAAATTGGCTGATTCAAGCAGAATGGTCCGGGTGTTTTCGGTCACTTCCGAATTCTCCCCGCCCATAACGCCTGCCACGGCAACAGGTCTGTTCTCATCGCATATCACCAGCATTTCGATGTCAAGTTTCCTGTCCTGTCCGTCGAGGGTCCTGATGGTTTCCCCTTCCTTTGCCCTGCGGACAATAATCTTTTTGCCCTGGATCTGGTCATAATCGAAAGCGTGCAGCGGCTGGCCGTACTCAAGCATTACATAGTTGGTGATGTCCACGATGTTGTTGATGGGTCTCATGCCTGCGGCGGCAAGCCTTCTCTGCATCCATGCCGGAGAAGGTTCGATCCTGACATCCTTTATGACTCTCGCCGAGTACCTCGGGCACAGGTCGGGATCTTTTATCTCTATGGAAATATAATCATTGACATCTTCGCCGGCCTCTTCCCTGACTTCAGGTTTATGCTCTTTGAACTCCGTTCCAAGGGTAACGGCGGATTCCCTGGCCAATCCGATTATAGACAGGCAGTCAGGCCTGTTGGAGGTGATTTCAAAATCCACTACCGTATCCAGGTCAAGAGCTTCTTTCACATCTGTCCCTAACCTGACATCGCCGCTGAAAACATAGACGCCATGTTCAGGCGCGTCAGGCAGGTATTCCTTTGTCAGGTTGAGCTCGTCGATGGAGCACATCATACCATGGCTTTCCACACCGCGAAGCTTGGACAGTTTGATCTCTCCGCCGGGCAGTTTCGCTCCAACCAGGGCGAGGGGGATCAGGTCGCCTTCTTTTACATTGGGCGCGCCTGTAACGATCTGCAGAACCTCGCTGCCGATATCCACCCTGCATATGCGCAGCCTGTCGGCATTGGGGTGAGGCTCGATAGATACTATTTTACCAACGACTACCTTCTCGATATCCTTTCCCATGTCCTCCACGGCTTCGACCTTTGAACCTGACAAGGTCATTCTTTCAGCGTATTCCTTTGCCGGAACGTTTATATCAACAAAATCCTTCAGCCATTTTACCGGTGCCTTCATAATGCCATTCCTCCCTTAAAACTGTTTCAGAAAACGAACGTCGTTTTCATACAGCAATCTCATGTCGTCGATCCCGAACTTGCCCATGGCGATACGTTCGATACCCAGTCCGAATGCGAACCCGGAGTATTCGTCGGGATCGATCCCGCACTCCCTTAAAACGTTCGGATGGACCATACCTGCTCCGAGGATCTCTATCCAGCCTTCACCCTTGCATATCCTGCAGCCAGAGCCATCGCAGCCCCAGCAGGATACGTCGACCTCGGCGGAAGGCTCGGTAAACGGGAAGTGATGAGGTCTTAGCCTTATCCTTGAGTTTTCTCCGAAAATACCTTTTGCAAATGCCTGCAAAGTGCCGACAAGGTCTCCCATGGTCACGTTTTTGTCAACCACAAGCCCTTCCACCTGGTGGAAAACAGGCGAATGGGTAGCGTCAACAGCATCGGACCTGTAAACCCTTCCGGGGCAGATGATGCGTATCGGGGGTTTGTGAGTCTTCATATGCCTAATCTGAACGGGAGACGTATGGGTCCTCAGGACGACGTTTTCACTGATATAAAACGTATCCTGGGTATCCCTGGCTGGATGGTTCTTCGGAATATTCAATGCCTCGAAGTTATTGTAATCCAGCTCGATCTCCGGACCCTCGGCAATTTCATATCCCATGCCCAGGAATATATCCTTCAGTTCGTCAAACACGATAGTCAGGGGATGTTTCTTACCCAGCGGTCTTATCCTGCCAGGCATGGTAACATCGATAACTTCGCTTTTCAGCCTGCGCTCGCGTTCCTCTCTCATGAGACGCTCCCTTGCCTGGGCTATGCCGTTTTCAAGGAATATCCTTACCTCGTTGGCCAGCTGGCCAATTACCGGGCGTTCTTCTGGGGACAGTGCGCCCATTCCCTTAAGGATCGCGGTCAGTTCGCCCTTCTTACCCAGGTAGGCGACTTTCAGATCTTCGAGTTCGCGAAGGTCCGAGACCTGTGCAAGCTTCTCCACGGCCTGGTTCTTTATTGCTTCCAGTTGCTGTTTCATATCGCTTCGACACCTCATCTTTGTTTATGATCTTTTTTCTTAACAATACATAAACGGGTATAAAAAAAGCTTTGTCATAGGACAAAGCTTTCGCCTGCGGTACCACCTATGTTCATGACCGGCTTTGCATAAAGTCCGACCATGCACTCTAAAGCTGTAACGGGCTTGACCGGCCGCTCCTACTTTCATTTCAGGCGGCTGCTCCGGAGTGAAATTCGGCCCTTAACATTCAAATTGATGCTTTCAGCCCTTGGCATCAAATCTCTGTTTGAAGGGGTTAAAAGCCTACTTGGTCTCTTTCATCGCATTTACTGTTGTATTATTATACTATAATACCACATTTTCCGCTATAGAAAAAATCCTGATCATTCTTTGCGGAATATCCATTCCAGGACCCTCCGGATTTTGGCGTCCCAGTATCCCCACTCGTGGCCGCCGGGCCCCTCCTCGTAAGTCAGGTCTACGCCAAACTCCATGGCGGCATCCCTGAAGCTTGTGTTCATCGGATATATATAGTCTTCGGTGCCGCAGCACTGATATAGTCTTGGGAGCCTATCCTTTTCCCTGCTCACTTTTTTCAGTAAATTCATCAGGTTATAATCGGAATTTATGAATTCTTCCGGGGAACCGAATATCATTTTGGTCATGGGTGCAATCTGCTCATCATTATTATCGATATGCCCGGCCAGATCAAGGGCACCCGAAAGGCTTGCGGCCGCTGAAAACATATTCGGGTTTCTGAGAGCGATCATGAACGCCCCGTAACCTCCCATCGAAAGCCCGGCAATGAAATTATCCTCCCTTTTGTCGGACACCGGGAAAGTTGTCCGCACCATGTGGGGCAATTCCCTGGTGATATAGGTATAATATTTCAGGCCGTACTTCATGTCCGCATAAAAGCTCCGGTTTACATTGGGCATAACGACTGCGAGGTTGTATTGCAAAGCGTATCGCTCGATGCTGGTCATTCGCATCCACTTGGTATGGTCATCCGAAAGACCGTGAAGAAGATATAGGACAGGAAACTTTTTCCCCCTGTTTTCGATGTCCGACATTCTGACCTGGGGGAGTATAACGTTGAAAGGCTGCTCCATGCCAAGTACTTCCGATTTGAAATAGCATTCCAGGAACGCCATCAAATAACCTCCTTTCCCATGCAAAAAATCCCTGGTGTCAATAACTTATTCTGCCAGAGATTTTATCGTCAATATATGAGTAAATGAACAGAGTAGACCTGTAAGCCGGGTTCTGTCTTGAATGGTCATCTATCTAAGCCATGTATTGCTACAAGGCTTCAGCCACCTCTAAGGAACGGGCGGGCAACCCTGTTGTTCCTTGTCACGGTGTTGCTCCGGGTGGGGTTTACAGAGCGCCCTCCGTCGCCGTCGGGCCGGTGAGCTCTTACCTCGCCTTTCCACCCTTACCAATCCGGAATAGGATTCCGGTTTGGCGGTTTATTTCTGTTGCACTTTCCTTGAAGTCGCCTTCACCGGGTATTACCCGGCACCCTGCCCTGTGGAGCCCGGACTTTCCTCGTACGAAGCCTTTCGGCTTTCGCCCGCGACCATCCGGTCTACTCTTTCCATTCGTGTTATAGTATTTTACTCCATATTCATGCTGTAAGTCAATTGATATATTTTCCCATAAGTTCAAAACAGCAGACGGACAAGAGAACCGTCCCATGTCTATACCGTAACCAACGGCCGGATCCTTTCCAGCGTTTTTTCGCCTATTCCCTTGATGTTTATAAGCTCTTCGACAGACTTAAAAGGTCCGTTTTTTTCCCGGTACTCGATTATTGCTTTTGCCTTGACTTCGCCGATATACGGGAGGGACATGAGCTCTTCCATGGTGGCCTTGTTTATGTTTATCTTTGCTGTCCCGGGGGATTCAGCAGCCCGGGCCGGCTCCGCTCCGGAGACATCTTGCGACGCAGCGCTTATTGAGCCGGTATCTTCCCTGTTCTCGCTTTTGATTGCAGTATTGTTCTCAGTAACAGGAACAACAGCGCCTTTTGTTTCAGTAACGGCTTGCCCTTTCCCCGAAAAATCAACCCAGAACCGCCTCACCGAAGAAAAGTTGGCAAGGACGAGAACCAGTATCAGCAATATCAACAGGCACGGAGCGACAAAATGCTCCCAGGCGACCTTGTATGTTTTTCCCCTGATTTTTATCTCCACAGCATTACTCCATTTAATTATCTTTTTATATATATTATGTCATATATTTACTTTAAATCAATAATCATTCATCCAGATATTGCTGGTATTTATTGTTTTTCTGTCAGTATTGAGTTTACCTGGGGCGTACCGTATAATAATAAGTAATGGATCGAACATAAGAGAAATCATAGGAGTTGGTAAATTGAAAGCTAAGCTTTTTTCAATATATACTCTGTTGATCTTATTTTTCTTCGTTATCACACCTTTTCAGACATTTGCCGAGGCTCCTCCCGAACTGACCGCAAAAGCATATATACTGATCGATATGGAGACGGGTCAGGTTTTGGCGGAAAAAGATGCCGACGTTCAGCGTTCTCCTGCAAGCACAACAAAAATAATGACCGCCCTTGTCGCCCTTGAAAATGCAGACCTCGATGATGAAATGATTGCCTCGGAGAATGCCATAAACAGCGTTCCTTACGATTATGTCAGGGCTGGCATCAAGATTGGGGAAATCCTGACGTTAAGGGACCTTCTTAACCTTATGCTGATTACATCCGCAAATGAAGCCAGTAATATCATTGCCGAAAATGTCTCCGGTGACGGTACCATGGAAGGCTTTACAAGGATGATGAACCAGAAGGCAGCGGAACTGGGCCTTACCGGCACTCACTTTACCAATTCCAGCGGCCTGGAGGAGGAAGGACATTATACCACGGCAAGGGACCTGGCTATCATGGCCAGGGCTGCAATGCAGAATGAAACATTCAGGGAAATTGTAGGAAGCAGGGAGTTTTCGCTTCCGGATACCAACATGAGAAAAAGCAGCGAGTGGAAAATCGGGCACCTGACATATACCAACGAGCTCCTGACATCCAGGTCGAAATACTATTCAAAGGTCACAGGAGTCAAGACCGGTTATACCGAGAAGGCAGGGTTATGCCTTGTAGCATCCGCAGTCAATCCTGACGGCCTTGAGCTGATTTCAGTAGTCCTGGGTACAGAAAGCAAGACTCTCCAGTTTGAAGAGTCCCAGAAACTCCTGGAGTATGGTTTCAGAAACTTCAGCAAGCGTGAACTGGTTAAAAAGGGCGAGTTTGTTGGAAGGTATGAGGTGGCTGACGCCGTAGACGGCAAAAAGCTCGATGTGATAACAAACGGCAGTCTCAGTTATATCGTGCCCCTGAATGATGAAGAATTCAAAAACACCGTGAAGAAAGTGCCCATAATCAATGAGCCTTTTGCCGCTCCGATAGAACAGGGCCAGGTAGTAGGCAAGATTGAGTATTATTATAATAATAACCTGATAGGATCGATCGACCTGATCGCCAATGAATCAATCGAAAAGACTACGATTGCCATTCTTCGTGATAAATACAGGGAGATTATAAGCGACGAAAGGTTCATCCTCGGTGTCAAGCTGACCGGGGCGGCGATCGTTACCATCATCATCCTTGGTTTCATAATTCGTATAATCAGGAAAAGAAACAGCAGGAGAAAACGCTACAGCTATTATTCGTCAAGGAAGAACCATTACCGGTTCTGAGAGTTCTGTATTGTCATCCTCAGCCAAGCGAAGGATCTCATCTTTGTGACAGGTGGAGGGTGCCCCTGTCACAAAGATGCATAAGGAAATGAAGCAAAGGAACCGTCCCCCTGCTTCATTCGATGACACTGTTTATTACTATGACAGCAGGACGCGGTCGTACGCAAACTCCTGGCCGGAAACAAGCCCGAACCGTTCCAGGAGGGCTTCCACAGTCAGCTTTTTCTTTTCATCCCCTCTTATATCAAGAATAACCTGCCCGTCATGCATCATGATAAGACGATTGCCGTATCTTATGGCATCCCTCATGTTATGGGTAACCATCAATGTAGTCAGTTTATTTTCCGAAACCAGTTTATCGGTCAATGACAGTACTCTTTCAGCGGTCTTCGGGTCAAGGGCCGAAGTATGCTCATCCAAAAGCAGAAGCCCGGGCTTCTTCAAAACTGCCATCAGCAGGGTTATTGCCTGCCTCTGTCCGCCTGAGAGCAGCTTTACCTTGGTGTTGAGCCTGTTTTCAAGTCCCAGGTCAAGCTGAGCAAGCATTTGGCGGTAGGTTTCCCGCTCCTTGCCGGTTATTCCCCATTTCAAGCCTCTTGGCTGACCTCGTCTTAAAGCCAGGGCAAGGTTCTCTTCCAGCAGCATATCGGAAGCAGTACCCATCATCGGGTCCTGGAATACCCTTCCAAGCAGTGCTGCTCTCTTATGTTCAGGCATTTTAGTCACATCAGTCCCTGCTATGACTATCGATCCCCTGTCAACACCGTAAACACCAGCGACACAGTTCAGCAGCGTGGATTTCCCGGCGCCATTGCCGCCTATGAGGGTCACAAAATCACCCTCCTCCATATCGATGCTGACATTTTTAAGGGCAATTTTCTGGTTGATCGTTCCGGGATTGAATACTTTATATACTCCGCTTACCTTAAGCATTTTTTCCTCCATTCAGATTCTGCAACGGTTGTTCATTCTCATCTATCATTATTTTGGGTGGATTGATGTAATTTTTTATGATCGGCAGGGACAGAGCTATCGCCACTGTTATGGCAGTGAAGAGTTTCAGATCGTTGCTGTGCATTCCAAGCTTCAGTACAAAGGCAATGATGATCCTGTATGTAATGGCTCCGAATGCGATAGATATCAGCCTCATCATAAAATTTCTCTTACCGAAAAGAACTTCGCCTATGATCACCGAAGCCAGGCCTATAACGATTGACCCGGTCCCCATCTGTACATCTGCAAAGTTTTGGTACTGTGAAATCAGGGCTCCGCTTAAGGATACAAGACCATTGCTGATCACAAGTCCCAGGATTATCATAGTGTTTGTGTTGATCCCCTGAGCCCTTACCATTTTAGGGTTATTACCGGTGGCTCTTATGGCACTGCCCAGCTCTGTTCCGAAAAACCAGTATAGCAGGCAAATCACTATTGCTACAACAATAAGCCCAAGTATGATGATCGACCACGATGATTCCACGCCCAGCTTCTCAAAAGCCGTGAATACCGTTTCCATCCGCAGCAAAGAAAGGCTCGCCTTGCCGAGCACACGCAGATTTATCGAATATAGCGCTATCATAGTCAAAATACCTGACAGAAGGGCGGGAATCTTGAGTACCGTATGTAGGATCCCTGTAACGAGACCTGCAGCCATTCCTCCCAATATAGATACTCCTGTCGCGATATATGGATTTGCTCCTTTTGA
>DUSJ01000011.1 GCA_012842645.1 Clostridiaceae bacterium
AAATGGCAGGATAGTTATGCTTGAATCGGACATGATAACCCGTCCCGGCCCCAGGCTTCTGGACGCCGCCAGGGAACTTGTCAAGGTATTATATTGAATTACGTAGAGTGCTGATGAGGACCTTCTCAATGACGAGATTTGGAGGCCATATGGATAAATCAGGGACCGCCGGAAAACTGAAAAAGCGAACCAAAACATTCCTGCTTGCAGTATTCTCGATACTGCTTTTCCTCCTGGTCTTTAATTCTTCGGTACTGATAGGGAGCATCGGCTTTTCACCGGATTATACCATAAGGATCATACTGAAACACTTTTTCGGGGCAGGAGATATCAGCGATATCCCGGACAGCGCGGCAACCATAATCCTCAACGTCAGGATGCCGCGGGTGATACTGTCTGCCATGGTCGGCGCGGCCCTTTCCCTGGCCGGCGCGGCAATGCAGGGGCTTCTTAAAAACCCCCTTGCCGATGGTTCCACCCTTGGAATCTCATCGGGGGGAGCCCTTGGGGCTGTCATTTCGATAGTCCTGGGAATAAACATCCCATTATTCCCACAGGCCGGCCTGGCGATAATGAGCATACTGGCGTCATTTCTTTCCCTTATGTTCATACTGGCCCTTACCTATAAAATAGACTATAACCTGTCGAACCACACCATCATCCTGACAGGAGTTATCTTTTCCATGCTGGCGGGAAGCATAACCAGCCTGCTGGTCTCCCTTTCAGGCAATAACCTGAGACAGGTGGTGTTCTGGTCGATGGGCTCGTTTTCAGGCAAAGGATGGTCCCATGTAGCGCTCATGCTTCCATTTTTCCTGGCAGGGTCTCTCCCGCTTACTTTTCTGAGCCGTGAACTCAATGCTTTTTCCCTTGGAGAAGAACAGGCCGGGTTCATCGGGGTGGATATAAAAAAAGTAAAGTTCGCTATCCTGATCCTTGTATCGGTCCTGGTGGGAGCATCCGTGGCGGTAGGAGGGACAATAGGGTTCGTAGGGCTCGTCATACCCCATATCACCAGGTTTATTACCGGACCGGACCACAGGAAGCTGCTTCCGTTTTCGGTCCTGTTTGGATCAAGTTTCCTCATGGCGGCAGACTTGCTTTCTCGGACGGTACTGAGCCCGGCCGAGATACCAATCGGCGTTGTTACGTCGCTGGTCGGCGGGATACTGTTTATTTATATATTCTATTCCAAAATGAATGTCAGGAGATAGGTACATTGCTGTTGGAGATCAGGGGAATATCGGTTAGAATAAAGGACAGGATAATCGTCGACGACGTTTCCTTTGAAGTCGGTGACCATGATATTTACATGGTAATCGGACCAAACGGGGCGGGCAAAACCACCCTTTTCAAGGCTATAATGGGTCTTGTCCCGCGTAAGGGAAAGGTTTTGCTGGACGGTACAGATATAAGGACCTTCAGACCCGGGGAACTGGCGAAAAAAATTGGGATGCTCGCCCAATCGCACCAGCCCCAGTTTGCATACTCCGTTTATGACGTTGTCAGTCTCGTGAGATACTCGTACCAGGGCGGGATATTCAGGAAGCTTACTGGGCAGGATAAGCAGAAGATCGAAGAAGCCCTTGCCCTGACGGGAATGGAGAGCATGAAGGACCAGTCCGTGCTTACCCTTTCGGGAGGAGAACTCCAGAGGGCTTTCCTTGCACAGCTTTTTGCCCAGGATCCCCAGGTCCTGATCCTGGATGAACCGGTCAGCCACCTTGACCTGCAGTACCAGATAGCTGTTTTTGATATACTGTCCAGGTGGGTCCGGGAAAAAAGAAGGGCGGTAATTGCCTCGGTCCATGACCTGAATACCGTTTATACATACGGCACAAGGGCGATGCTTATAAACCGGGGCAGGGTCCATGCCGAAGGAACTGTTGAGGAAGTCCTGGATAAGGATAATTTAAAATCCGTCTACAATGTGGATGTGGCGGAATGGATGAAGAATCTTCTTGAGCATTGGAAGTAGGGAGTTTATGGAGCATTATTATACCGAAAAGCCTCGCTCGGAGGTAAAAGAGATCAACTTCAGCTATGAGATTAAAGGAATCAGGCTGGACTTTGTTTCGGTCAGCGGCGTTTTTGCGTTCGGTGACAGGATCGACAAGGCTACCCAGCTTCTCATTGAGAATTACAGGCCTTCGGGGGCCAGCAACTTTGTGCTCGATGTCGGCTGCGGGTTCGGGCCCATTTCACTTTTCATAAAGCGCAGGTATCCCCATATCCAGATGACGGGGGTGGACATCAACGAAAGAGCGGTAAAGTACGCTAAGATCAATGCTAAAAAAAATGATCTTAATATAGAATATTTGAAAAGCGACCTTTATGAGGAGCTTCGGGGAAGGCTTTTCGGGGATATAGTGTCAAATCCTCCCATCGCTGCGGGAAAAGCGCTGAATACGAGGCTTATTGCCGAGGCACGAAGTCACCTGATGAAAAACGGAGCCCTCTGGCTGGTGGCATACCATAACAAGGGCGGCGAAACGCTTAAGAAAATTATGCTTGACGTATTCGGAAACGCGGAAGATATTGAGAAAAGCGGCGGGATCCGTGTATACCGGTCCGTGCTGGCAGATTGAACCCTTCTATACTATTTTATGTGTTTTTCTTGATTTTCAGCCAAAAGTCGTATATTATAATGGTACTGTTTGATTTTCATTTCTGACATCTTTCGGGTTATCCAGGAGATTTCGGTTTAAAAGGTTGGGGTTTATGTTAACAGGATCCGACGAAAGGATTCAGTTGGAGGTTAGTTTATCCGGCAGATTCAATGCAAGCCTTGGACAGGTTCCGTTGTTTAAAAACGCGGAAAGATCAAGGCAGGTCATTAGTCTGTTTGTGTTCCTGTTGCTGCACCGGTTCGAAAATATATCCCAGGAAAGGATCATAGAAGCCCTGTGGCCCGAAGATGAAAGCGACGATCCTGTCAATGCGCTCAAAAACCTTGTTTACAGGCTGAGAAAGGTCATTTCATGTCACGGTACATTGGACGGAAACGATTGCGTGGTAAGCAAAAACGGCACCTATGCATGGAACTGTGATATTCCCTGCTACATAGACGTCGAGGAAATGGAAAGACTGTGGCAAAACGCGAAGGATAATAAGCTGCCGGTGCCTGAAAGGATTGACCTATATAAAAAAGCCTTATCATTGTATAGAGGACGGTTCATGGAGGATTTCTACTTCGAAGGCTGGGTTGCACCCATCGCATCATATTACCAGAACATTTATATGAACTGTCTTTATGAAGTAATAAAACTCCTTAACGAAGAAAAAAGGTATGAAGAAATCACCCATTTGTGTGAAGCGGCCATTTCAATGGAACCCTACGAGGAAACCCTCCATGAGAACCTGCTGAAGTCACTTATCAACTCTGGCAAAAAAGGCAGAGCGCTGGAACATTACAATTATATATCCAAAAAGTTTTACAAGGACCTTGGAGTCAAGCTCTGCGATTCAATAAGGTGTCTCTACAAAGAACTGATCAACGATCTTAAGAGTTCCGAAACCGATATAACGACCATAAAAGAGGAAATGAATGATCCCGAGGCGAAAGGCGCTTTCCTTTGTGATTACGAGATATTCAAATGCATTTACCGCCTTGAATCAAGAACAGCGGAAAGAGCGGGCCAGTCAGTTTTCCTGTGCCTGCTGACAATGAGGAGTACCATTGATATCAACAGGAATGACGTGATCGTTATTGCCATGGATAAACTTGAAAAGATTATAGTGTCAAGCCTGAGGAAAGGGGATGTTGTTTCCCGTTTCAGTCCTACCCAGTTTGTCCTGCTGCTCCCGCTTTCGTATGAAAACGGTGAAAAAGTCGTTGCAAGGCTCCTTGACAGGTTCAGACAGGAGTATAAAAACCCGCTGATAAAAATAGATGTCAACCTGGAACCAGTGATCTGACTGTTGTGACTGTTTTGTGACCGGAAATCAGGTATACTTGCTGAGGAAAGGTAAGTGATAGGCTTGTATGTAAGAAGCAGTGCGCTGCGTCCGAGCTCTTTGTCAAAAGTTTACGTGATATTTGACAAAGATGAAAGGGATGTGTTCAAAGGCAGGATATATCATCCCGCAAGCGGAAGGCAGGATTCGTTTTCAAGGGTTTATGAATTATTGATGAAACTTGAAGATATATTTGACGCATATGACTTCCCACAGCCGACACATATTTTGAGGACATTTAGTAACCCGCGCAAGGCAGACCTGAAAAAGACAGCAAAGGAAGAAAAGTATATAACGGAGGATCTGACTGAAATGGAAAAGGAAATTTTAAGCAATGCGAATACAGGCAAAGCGACATTTATTATAAAGGTCCTGTTCAGGCAGAACGCCACATGGCAGGGCAAGATCCAGTGGGTTGAAAAAAACAAGACCCAGAATTTCAGAAGCGACCTGGAAATGCTTAAACTTATGGATGACGCGCTGAAAATAAGCGACAATGATGAAGATGACACCGCCAAATGGGATTGATATAGCCTTGTATATTGGAGAGCAGCTTTTTAAGCTGCTTTTTTATTTTTCATAAAAATAAAAAAGCAATTTTTTAAATGTGACGAATTTGTGACCGACCGTGAATATACTAAAGGAAGAACAAGGAAATTTAATTTAAATTTAATTATAAGTAAAGGAGAGTAATATTTATGAAAACAAGAAAAGTCATTTCGTTTCTTCTTATGATTGCTTTATTGGTATCAATGAATATTGCACCTGGGTTTGCGCTTGGAACAACTACAACAAAACTTACATTGGAATACAACAGCGAGGGCGGAACCGTTGAGGCAAACGGATCAGAATTTGAAAGTTTCCTGATAGATCCGCATGATGAACATAATCATGATGACGGCAAGTGTGTTATTGATTACGAGAATACTGTCTGCGATAGAGCGCACACACATGACACTCGTGATATAAGCGAAGGTGGATGCTATTCACTTTATAAGTGTGGTAAAACGCCACATACACATAGCGTAGAAAAATGCGGTTTAAAATACCCCCATAAAGAACATGACCATGTTAAATCAGGATGTATTTGGTTTTTCGTATGGTTGTGCTTTGAAACAGAACATACGCACAAGGATAGTTGCTATTGCTGTGGAAAACAAGCACATACGCACAGCCAAAACTGTGAATATAAAACCCCACAGCTTGTCTGCGGAAAGGAAGAACACACACACAGTGTCGAAGAAGGATGTTATAGGTGTATCTTAGATGAGCATACCCATGATGCTGGATGCTACGACTG
>DUSJ01000100.1 GCA_012842645.1 Clostridiaceae bacterium
GACATGGCTAAGATGTGAAGCCGAATGATATGCTTGATGTTTGGAAAAGTATGAATGTTTGAATTGTTATGTTAACTATGAATTTTAATGGGTGGAACAGTGGCTTAGGTCACTGATTTAATACAATATTAATTGTACAAGGGAGGTCAAAAACTTATGGGTCGACTTTTCGGTACAGACGGGGTCCGGGGTGTCGCCAACACCGAGCTTACAGGCGAGCTGGCTTTTCAGCTGGGGCGCGCCGGCGCTTATGTGCTTGCCAGCGAAACGCACCACAGGCCCAGGCTGCTTGTCGGAAAAGACACTAGAAGGTCGGGCGACATGCTGGAAAAAGCCATCGTTGCAGGGATCTGCTCTGCAGGCGCTGAAGCTGTCTTGGCCGGCTTTATTCCGACACCCGCCATTGCTTACCTGGTACGCAAGTACGGCTTTGACGCAGGGGTAGTAATTTCGGCGTCCCATAATCCGGCCGAGTTCAACGGCATCAAGTTCTTCAACAGCGAAGGCTATAAACTCTCAGACGAACTGGAAGAGAGGATCGAAGCTATTATACTCGACAAGGCCGAAGAAGTGCCAAGCCCAGTGGGCGGCGATGTGGGCACAATTTCAGTGCTCGAAACAGCGACAGAGGACTATGTGGATTTTGCGACGGGCACAGTGAATTGCGATCTTAAGGGCCTGAAAATCGCCATCGACTGTGCAAACGGCGCCGTATTCAGGGCCGCGCCCATGGCAATACGCAAACTGGGGGCAGAACTGCTTGTCATAAACGATACTCCCGACGGTCTTAATATTAACGCTAACTGCGGCTCAACCCACATTGAGAACCTTAAGAAATTTACCGTGGAGAATAAATGTGACGTGGGCCTCGCTTTCGACGGAGATGCCGACAGGGTCCTGGCCGTGGACGAAAACGGCGAGCTTGTGGACGGGGACAAAATAATGTCCATAATCGGCCTCAGCATGAAGAACAAGGGGCAGCTCAAGCACGATACGATCGTTGCCACCGTTATGAGCAACCTCGGATTCGACATCATGGGCAGGGAAAACGGCATTACCATCCTGAAAACATCTGTCGGGGACCGTTATGTGCTCGAGAAAATGCTCGAGGGAGATTACATACTCGGCGGAGAACAGTCGGGCCATATAATCATAAGAACCTGCAACACCACCGGGGACGGCCTTGTCACTGCGTTGCAGCTTTTGCAGGTAATTAAGGAATCGGGCAGGAAACTATCCGAGCTTGCAAGTGTCATGGACATTTATCCCCAGGTTTTAAGGAATGCACGCGTGGACAACAGTAAAAAATATAATTATTTAGAGGACCCGGTCATTGCCGAGGAATGCCGCAGGCTTGAGGAAGCGTTCAAAGGCGAAGGACGTGTGCTGATAAGACCGTCAGGAACCGAACCGCTGGTAAGGGTCATGATTGAAGGCCGCAACCAGGGGTATATAACAAGCAAGGCGGAAGAACTGGTCAGGCTTATCGAGGAACGGCTAAGCTGACCAAAAGAGCGGAATGCATTATAAAAACTGCCGGATAGGAGGATAGGATTTTTAAAGGCAGGATGAAAAGCGCCAGAACCAGGAGCTTCCTGGTTGACGAGGAGAGGGAGGTTATCGAAGTCTTCGGCGGAAACCCTCCGGTGCGCCACCATCGAAAGGCATGAACAAATACCGCCGGCAACGGCGGGGACAGATAAATGCCATGTGGCTGATGCATTTCCCAGTATTCCCGCGACAATTCAATACTTGTTTTATGCTGCCCTGAAATGAGCGGCTCCGTTATTCATGGCCTTTTATTAATAAAAAAGGAGTGTTTTATCATGTGTGGAATCGTAGGATATATTGGGAAAAGGGATATTACCCCCGTACTGCTAAACGGACTTAAGAAGCTGGAGTACAGGGGATACGATTCGGCAGGAATTGCCGTATTGACCGAAAATAAAATATCTGTAGTCAAAACCAAGGGACGGCTCACCGCCCTCGAAGAGAAACTGAAAAACGAAAATCTGAACGGATCTGTCGGCATAGGCCACACCAGGTGGGCTACTCACGGGGAGCCCAACGATGTGAACTCCCATCCCCATATCAGCAACAACGGCAAAATAGCAGTGGTACATAACGGGATTATTGAAAACTACCTTAAGCTCAAGGAGTTCCTTACCGGGAAAGGCTATCAGTTCATGTCCGACACCGATACCGAAGTCATTGCCCATCTGATCGAATACAACTACAAGGGAGACATCCTCAAGGCTGTAATAAACACCATGAACGACGTGGAAGGGGCCTATGCCCTTGGCGTGGTCTGCATCGATTACCCCGACAGGTTCATAGCGGCGAGAAAGGACAGCCCTCTTATAGTGGGCATCGGAAAAGACGAGAATTTCATAGCCTCGGATATCCCGGCCATACTCGAATACACCCGGGATGTCTACATCCTTGAGGATAAGGAGATCGCATGCATCAGCGCCGATGGCGTCGAGATATATAATCTCCTCGGGGACAAGGTAAGCAAGGAAATATTCCATGTGGACTGGGACGTCACATCGGCTGAAAAGGGCGGCTATGAACATTTCATGATGAAGGAGATCTGCGAGGAACCTTCGGTCATCAAAGCCACCATTAGCCCGAGGATACAGGACAACAGAATAGTCTTTGAAAAGCTGAACATCTCCGATGAAATGATCAGGAACTGTGAAAAGATCAACATAGTGGCATGCGGAA
>DUSJ01000101.1 GCA_012842645.1 Clostridiaceae bacterium
AGCTGAAGTAGGAGGAGTGGCATATGAGTCAATGGTCCGGGTTGTCGATACGACAGCGCCCACGGGCACCCCTGTAGACAGGACAATCTGGGTCAATGACAGGCTGGAGGCCAGCGCTTTTGTTGAAAATATTAGGGATTTCACCAATGTTACCGTCAGCTTCAGGGAGGAACCTGATTTTTCAAAGCCCGGGGAACAAACGGTCACGATTGTTCTCACGGACGAAGGAAAAAATGAGACACAGCTTAAAGCAAAACTGGTACTGCAGGAAGATAAGGAACCCCCGGTTATCTACGGGGTACGGGACAATATTGTGAGTCTTAATACGCCTGTCGCTTATAAGAAGGGGATCATTGCCTATGACAACAGGGACGGGGAAATACCCGTGGAAGTGGACAGCAGCAAGGTTAACTTAAGGCAGGAAGGTTCATACCCTGTGATTTACAGTGCCACCGATTCGTCGGGCAACCGGACCGAGTACCAGGTGACTTTTACCGTCAGGGCTTCGCCAGTTGAGCTGGTCGACCGTGAAACGGTCGAAGCGCTTGCATGGGAAATCCTGAACCAGATAATAACAGATGATATGACCATGGAAGAAAAAGCTTTGGCCATATATAAATACATTAATAAAAATGTATATTACCTCGGCGGAAGGCATACCGACGATATGATTACCGAGGCATATTACGGCATGCTCAAGGACCCGGGCGACTGTTACACGTACTTTTGCGTATCGGACCTGTTCCTCAACCTGGTGGGGATTCCCAATATCAGGGTCGAGCGGCTCAGATATGAAGGCGAAACGAACCATTACTGGCACATGATAAACTGCGGAAACGGATGGTACCACTTTGACGCCAGCGTGCATAAACCGCCGTTTTTCTCCTTCATGCTGACCGATGCCGAAGCCGAGGAATACTCCAGGCAAAAAGGGGGCGGGTATTATTACAGGCATGACAAGTCAAAATACCCGAAAACCCCTGATAAATGACGGACCTTGGTACTTTGTTTTGCGGCGCATTTATGTTAAAATGTGATTACGCTTCAGATAATTCCTGGGGCGAATAATTGATTTATGCAGAAATACAGATCCGTGAAACTGGATTTTATATCCGGAGGTTATACAGATGCGAAGGAAATACAGACCGAACAGGAATATATACAGGTTTTATATAATAGTTTGCATTCTTCTCACGATATTGGTGATGCTTTTCATAAATGTGTTCAAATACAACAATATCAACAGGAGAGTCATAATCGAAGCCGGCATGGAGCTGCCGGACGCAAGCGTGTTCCTGAAGGACAGCACAAAACAGGCAAAATATATATCCGACACCTCGACGGTGAAAATGAATGAGATCGGCGTCTACGATCTGAAGATCGAGTCCGGCGGAGCCAAATACAACGTGAAGCTTGAAGTAAGGGATACCATTCCCCCGAGCGCCGAACTTAAAACTGTCGACCTGTATGAAAGCCGTCCGGTAGAGCCACAGGAGTTCATCAAGCAGATCAATGACGGCACCAATGTAAAGGTCAGCTTCAAAACGAACCCTGATTTAAACAGGACAGGAAACCAGGAAGTTATCCTGCTTCTTGAGGACTCGGCCGGAAACAAAACGGAGCTTAAAGGAAAACTCAGGATTTCCAAGGTAAAAGAGCTCGTAAAGGTGGACATGGTAAAGAGAGAAGTCAACCTTGAATCCTTCCTGAAAGAAAAATCCGATTTATCTTCGGCGAGCCTCGTGGAACCTCTGGAAATACCTGGCGTGATGGGGATATACCCCGCAAAAGTAAAGATTGGCGATACTGTATACGAATCAAGCATACAGGTTACCGACCTGGTGCCGCCAAAAGCTGCGGCCGTCAACCAGACCATCTGGCAGAACGATACCATAGATGCTTCCATGTTCGTGAAAGATATCGAGGATGCTACTAAAGTAACCGTCAGCTATGCACAGCAGCCCGATTTTTCGAAGCCGGGAGACCAGGTTGTGCAGGTTAGGCTGACAGATGAAGGCAATAACGAAACCATCATCGAAGCGGTGCTTACCGTTCAGCAGGACACCGAGCCGCCCGCCATCTACGGCGTCAAGGACAATACCATATATATAAATACGCCTGTTTCATTCAAGAAAGATGTCTTTGCCTATGACAACCGGGACGGGGAAATAGAGATACAGGTGGACTCATCACAGGTGAACCAGAACAAGGAAGGCCAATACAAGGTTATATTCATCGCCACCGATTCGTCGGGGAATACTTCCAGGAAGGAAGCCATATATACCGTCAAGCAGCCTACGGTGACGATGGAAGAACTTAACAGGCTGGCTGATGAGATTCTTGCCAGGATCACCACGCCTGACATGACCCTGAGGGAAAAGGCATGGGAGATTTACCAGTATATCAATAAGCACATTACCTACACCAATTACTCCGATAAGACAGACTGGATGAAAGAGGCCTACAACGGGATAGTAAACGGCGTGGGAGACTGCTTTACCTATTTTTCCATGTCCGAACTGCTTCTTAACAGGATCGGCATAAAAACAATGCGAGTTGAGAGACTGACCAAACCGGGCGAAAACAAGCATTACTGGCACCTGGTCAATTACGGTGAAGGCTGGTACCATTTTGACGCCTGCATTCACAGACCTCCTCTTGTATCGTTCATGCTGACCGACGCAGAACTGGACGCATATTCGGCAAAAACCAGGGACAACTATTACTACAGGTTCGACAGGGATAATTATCCTCGTACGCCTGAAAAGTAATATAACGGGATACCCCGGCTACAATTGCAGCAGGAGGGGGAGTTTTTACGAAAGAAATCGGAGTCATAGGCGGCCTTGGCCCGCTGGCCACTGCCTATTATATAGAACTGGTAGTGAGGATGACGGAGGCAAAGTATGACCGGGATCATGTACCCATGATCATATTCAACAGGCCATCGATCCCCGACCGAACGGATTATATCCTCGGGAAAAGCGGAAACAGCCCCCTCGAAGCTATGGTTTCGATCGGGAAGATCCTTCTTTCCCTTGGGGCTGAGCATATCGCCATACCATGCATGACAGCCCATTATTTTTATGATGAACTTACAAAAAATATAAACGTTCCCATAATAAACATGCCTGGCGAAACCGCCGGTTACCTGAAAGCCCGAAACATTAAAAGCGTTGGTATAATGGCTACCGACGGGACAATACATGGCGGTTTCCTGAAAGCGGAACTTGAGGCGCAGGGAATAGAAGCTGTTATCCCGGGCGATGAAGGCCAGAGGAAGATCATGAGCGTCATTTATGACGATATAAAGGCCAACAGGCCCTTTAACCTGGACAATTTCAAATGGGTAGAAGGTGAGCTCAGGGAAAAAGGAGCCCAGGTAATAATTCTCGGATGTACCGAGCTTTCGCTCATCAAGCGTGAAGGCAAAACAGGCCCGGGATTCATTGACGCCATGGAAGTCCTGGCCGCAAGGACTATCGAGATATCGGGAGCAGCGCTGAAAGATGATTACAGGGAACTGATATCGTGATCCGGCAAAATATGTCCCATAACAGCTGAAAGGTGTTGGCATATGAAAAGGCAGACAAATATACTGGAGTATTTGGATAATATAGTGAAAATCTACCCTGAAAGGATCGCATACGCCAATGAGTCGACGGAACTATCCTTTCAGACGGTTTATGACAACGCCAGGGCTATAGGTTCCTTTTTGCATGATGAAGGAAAGTACAAGGAACCTGTTGTTGTATTTATGAAAAAACACCCTGATATGATCGTTGCGTTCCTGGGAGTCGTTTATGCGGGATGTTACTATGTGCCCATAGACGAGGAAATGCCGAAGCACCGCATAGAACTGATTTTCCAGAACCTGAACCCAGGATCTGTGATTTGCGATGATACGACCATTGAGTCGGTTAAAAATTTGAAATTTGACGGAGCGGCATACCGATATAACGATATTATTAAGCATCCCGTAAATGAAGCCGCGCTAAACGAAATACGGGACAAGTCCATCGATACTGACCCGATTTATATCGTGTTCACATCGGGCTCCACCGGAAAGCCCAAAGGAGTGGTGGCATGTCACCGTTCAGTCATCGACTACATCGAGACGCTCACCGAAGTCCTTGAGATTTCAGAGAACACAGTTTTCGGCAACCAGACACCGCTTTACGTGGATGCGTGCCTCAAGGAAATATATCCAACCCTGAAATACGGGGCAAAAACATACCTTATACCCAAGGAACTGTTCATGTTCCCCATTAAGCTGGTGGAGTTCCTGAACCAGTATAAAATAAACACCATCTGCTGGGTGGTGCCTGCCCTTACGCTGATATCGGGGCTGGGCGTGCTGGACAAGGTTGTTCCGCAATACCTTCACACCATAGCTTTCGGAAGCGAAGTATTCCCGATAAAGCAGTTCAATATCTGGAGAAAAGCCCTGCCCAACGCCAGGTTCATCAATCTTTACGGCCCGACCGAGGCCACGGGAATGTCATGCTACTATGTCGTTGACAGGGAATTTGCCCTCGACGAAGCAATACCCATCGGCAGACCTTTCAGGAACACCGAGATACTGCTGCTTGGCGAGGACAATAAGCCGGTAAAACAGGGGGAACAGGGCGAGATATGCATACGCGGCACGTCTCTTACCCTTGGATATTACAATGATTTTGAGAGAACCGCTGAAGTATTCGTGCAGAATCCCCTGAATACCATGTATCCCGAGTTCATATACAGGACGGGAGATATAGGAAAGATCAACGAACGGGGCGAGCTGATGTTCGTGTCCAGGAAGGACTACCAGATCAAGCATATGGGCCACCGCATCGAGCTCGGTGAAATAGAGATGGTTGTTAATCAGATGGAGGGCATTCAAAGCGCGGCGTGTATTTTCGATGATGACAAGAAGAAGATCATACTGTATTATGTTGGTGAAGCGTCAAAAGCGGACGTGGTCAATTTCTGCAAGGAAAAGCTTCCCCGTTACATGATACCCAACTTCGTGGAAAAGCTTGATGTCATGCCTCTTACAATGAACGGGAAGATCAACCGCCTGGCGCTTAAGGAACGATACCTGAACAGGGGTTAGAATGCTTGATTTCCCGGCTGCCTGCTGCGGGAAGGTCATGGATAATGTCATCCTGAACGAAGAGAAGGATCTCAGGATAAGCAGGAATTCAATGAAGGAGAAAAGCTTGCGTTCCCACGCAAAAATGATGTTTTGGAGGAACATATGGAAGAGTTATTGAAAATACTTGAAGAACTGCACCCCGAAATTGATTTCAGGACCCATGAGCATCTGATCGATGACAAGATCCTGGACTCTTTCGACATCATCACTCTCATAGCCGAGATCAATGATGAATTCGATGTGGCTATCCCGGCCCATGAGATCATACCGGAGAATTTCAATTCCGCAAAGGCGTTATACAGCCTGATCGAAAGACTTAAGGACGAGGACTGACCAAGGGGGAACCATGCTATTTACATCATATAGCTTTATATTTTTCCTGATCATATTAATATTGCTGTATTACCTGGTGCCAAAGCGCATGCAGTGGAAGTTGCTCCTGCTGGGCAGCTTTGTTTTTTATTACTTTTCAGGCTGGAGCAACCTGGTATATATTTCTGTTACCGTTGTTTCGACCTATTTTACAGGGCTTAAGATAGACGAGCTCAACAGGAGGCAGAGCGCATATCTTAAGGAAAACAGGGAGAAGCTGACAAAGGACGAGAAAAAGCTGTACAAGGAAAAGACGAAGGCGAAGCAGTGGAAATGGCTCCTTGCCTGCCTGATATTTAATCTCGGCATCCTTGCGGTTGTTAAGTATACCAATTTTGCCATAGCGAATATCAACTCGATCCTTTCAATTTTCAGGATGACTGAGCTGTCCTTCGTGAATATCATTCTGCCGATGGGTATATCCTTTTATACATTCAAAACTATGGGATATATTATCGACGTTTACCGCGGCAAGTACGAGCCCGAGAGAAACATAGGGAAGCTCGCCCTTTTCGTGTCCTTCTTTCCCCAACTGATCCAGGGACCTATAAGCCGTTATGATGACTTAAGCCAAACCCTGTACCAGGAACACTCTTTCGATCCGAAAACCTTTTCATACGGGTTCGAGAGGGTGCTTTGGGGATACTTCAAGAAACT
>DUSJ01000468.1 GCA_012842645.1 Clostridiaceae bacterium
TAATCACCTTGAAATCCTTATTACATGAGCGTTTCATGTATTTATATTATACCATGATTGTTATGTCCTTAACTACTCTTTTAGATAAAAAAAGCCCACTTTTCAGTGAGCTTTGTCTTCAGTCTGGCAGGAGCAAGCAATGCTTGCTCCTGCTTGGTTTACGTCATGGTAAGGAGCAAATCTCAGAACATTTCAAAAAACTGCTTTACGACCTGAAGAAGCAGTAACTTGATTATCACGGGCCTTTGATGTATCCTGTGGTACAGGAGAATCACGAAAATCGCAGTGTCGGAAGGAGCATGCCATAAGTCCAATGCCAGGAATATTTTTCGGAGCCCTTGGTGTGGGTTTTTCGGGCGCAATAATGCCCGGGTCGCTGCTTACATATACCATACGCAAATCAATGTCCAACGGACCGAAGGCAGGTTTTATCATCGCCACCGGTCACGCCATCCTGGAACTTTTTCTTGTGTTGCTTATCTTCCTGGGTTTCGATACGGTGCTGAAATCCGATGCAGCCCAGGTCGCAATAGGCCTGGCAGGCGGGCTTATGCTTGCTTATATGGGCCTTGATATGATCATCGGATCAATCAGAGACAAAGTCTCCATATCCCTTGACGAAGGAAGTGACCGAAAGGGCGGAATGCTTGTATCGGGCGCCTTGATCAGCGCCGCCAACCCGTACTTCATATTCTGGTGGGCAGTCGTCGGACTTGGCTTCATCATGGAGTCCTATAACGCTTTGGGTTTTACGGGCGTTATTGTGTATTATTTTGGCCACATCATGGCCGATTATATCTGGTACGGTTTCGTGTCGGTCCTTGTGGGAACCACCCGCAAATTTCTCGACCATAAATTATACCGCATCCTTATAGCCATACTTGGCGCGCTGCTGGTTTTCTTCGGCATTAGGTTCGTATACGACGCGGCAGTAAAGATATTATGAACCTCACGCCATCAGGTAATTGATCTCGTCGGCAAAGCTGATATGCTCCGGGTCCCATTTCCGCTCCGGGCAGTCCTTTATTTCATACGGGATGCCCAGGGCGTCAACGAACTTATTGAACCTTTCATCCAGCCAGGGAGGAGTCCATGCGCCTGACCTGCATATATGTACCGCGGCCACCCGGATGCTTTCAGTCAGGTCATCCATACTGCAATACCTTATATTGAATGCATCGTTCATCTGCCTGAAATGCTCCGGCTTCTCGGAGGCAAACGGGCTGTAGAAGATAAAAGCTTCCTTAATATATCCGTCCTTCAGAAGCTTTCCCAGCCAGTTGGAACAGTTGACTTCGAAATTGAGGGCGGACAGGCCCCCGTATCCAAGGTCTGAATGGGAATCGAACAGGCATACCCTGCTGCAGTTGTTTTCCCTTGCTATGTCATATGACCAGACATGGGAATCCGAGACATATGCTCTTATATCCTTTTCAAAAATGAGGTATTTCCTTACCCTCTCCCAGAATGAATCCAGCTCCGGGGAGAGCTTGAACGATTCCCGGATATCCATACCGGAAACTTTCCCCTGGATATATCTCTTGTACCAAAGGTCGATGAGGCTCCTTTTATTCTCTATGTACGAACCCCAGGTCCCCTTTTCGGTATAGATGAAATAATCCCAGTCTACTGACAAGAGGCACTTTCCCATGGAATCACATCCTTAAAAGAACCGTCTGTCATCAATTATTTTCTGCCTGTTCTTCTTTGGTACCGGATGCCTCAATACAAGCAAAACAACAGGGGCTGGGGGACCTTGATCCCACAGCCGCCTGCTTATCCCATCACACTGCTTCACTGTACTCATGGACTTCAGTTACAACAGCGAGGATGTCATCTTTATCGTCAATGATCTTTATGTTGTTTTCAACCTGGATATCCCCTACGGTGATTTTATCGCCCGGTTGCCTGCCGCTGACATCAATGCTGACATACTCCGGTATATCCGCGGCCTTACCCATAATCTCCACTTCAGGGACTCTTTCCTGCAGCAGCTGGAGCCCTGGTCCGAGCTTTTCTTTGCCATGATAGATTACCGGTACCTTAAGTCGGATTATATCGTCACTTT
The DNA here is from genome assembly GCA_012842645.1 of Clostridiaceae bacterium. Lineage (GTDB taxonomy): Bacteria > Bacillota > Clostridia > DSM-8532 > DSM-8532 > DTU059. The sequence goes on from DUSJ01000468.1 coordinate 2,069, forward strand.
GAATTGTTTGCAGCGAAACATGAATGATATGACCACTGACCGGATCCTTCTGGACCTCCCTTATGATGCAGCGTTTGACGTCGTCTCCGATTTTGACACTGACGTTTGTTTTCAATGAATGCTTAAGAAGATTCCTTAACTCCTTCTGGTCCATTTTTATACTAATGGACCCGATGCCTTTCCCATAAACAGTTCCGGGGACAAATCCCTCTTTTCTTACCCTGTTGGCCTTCTCAACCCTTTCTGCCGCGCATAATACATATTCGCCCATTTGTCATGCCTCCTTTACAAAAATTATGTACTGAAGGCCTGCAACATCGAGGTCTCCCGGAGAGTCCCCAGAAAGCGGGGACCTCCGGGGTATATGTAAAAGGCAAAAAGGATTACTCCTTTTGCCTGCCTTAATAATCCATATCATCAGCAGGCATTGGTGTATTCTTCTTCTTTTCCGGTTTCTCGGCAACAGCGCTTTCGGTAGTCAGGATCATGGCAGCTACCGAAGCCGCGTTCTGGAGGGCGGAACGGGTTACTTTCACAGGGTCGACAATACCTGCTTCGAACATGTCCACATAATCCTCTTTTATTGCGTCGAAACCGATTCCCTTCGGGCTGTTCTTGACTTTCTCGACAACTACCGATCCGTCAAGGCCGGTATTTGTGGCAATCTGGCGGAGAGGTTCTTCCAGGGCTTTCAATATGGTCATTGCACCTGTTCTCTCGTCTCCCTCCAGTGTCTCAACCAGTTTGGCAACCTCGGGTATTGCATTGATGTAAGCTGTGCCGCCTCCGGGAACAATGCCTTCCTCAACTGCCGCCCTTGTGGCGTTGAGGGCATCCTCAACCCTGTATTTCTTTTCTTTCATCTCGGTCTCGGTGGCAGCACCCACGCGGATAACAGCAACGCCGCCGGCCAGCTTGGCAAGCCTCTCGTTAAGTTTTTCCCTGTCGTAGTCCGAGGTTGTTATCTCTATCTGCTTCTTGATGGACTCGATCCTGTCCTTGATGGCCTTCGGATCACCTGCGCCGTCAACTATTACGGTATGTTCCTTCTGTACTTTCACCGA
>DUSJ01000102.1 GCA_012842645.1 Clostridiaceae bacterium
AAACATTTTTTTGATTCGTTCTCGTACAACATAAGGGCCGCGCCGAACTTCGCCGATTCCTTCAATACTTCGTCAAAGCCCAACGGTTCCGAAACCTGCGGCACAATCGCTCTCCTGCACTGTTTTGCGGCTTCCCTCGCTATTTTGTTCCATCGCGCAGCCTTTTTCACGCCGCTTTCCCTGTCCAGCTGAACGACCGTTCTTTCGGTGATGACGGGAACTATCTTGTGGACCCCCAGTTCGACTCCCTTTTGGATGATAAGGTCCATCTTCTCGCCTTTCGGAAGACCCTGGAACAGGGTCAGGCGGACTTCGGCCTCGGCCTGGGTCTGGTATGACGCTGTTATTTCAGCCAGAGCGCCGGTCTTGTCCGTTGAAATCAGCCTGGCCTCGTACTCCCTGCCGCTGCCGTCAAAAACATATATTGTTTCGCCCGGACCTAATCTCAATACTTTATTAAGATGCCTGAAATCTTCCCCTTCAATCCTTATATGGCCGTCTTTAATATTATCCGGGTCTGCAATGAACCTATGCACGAAAAACCAGAGCCTCCCATTCACCCATGGTCAGTTCATCAGCAAGCACAAAGCCTTCTTTCCTGTACGCTTCGAGAACCTCAGCCTTGCGTTCCTTTATGATCCCTGAAAGGATTATCCTTGTCCCGTTCTTCACGTAGTCCTTTATATCCTTTGACAATGAAATTATTACATCAGCGATTATATTAATGAAGATAAGGTCATAAGGCTCTTTAACCACGTTTTTAAGCTCGCCGTGCCTTACTTCCGCTTTATGCGATACACCGTTGATCTCAGTATTGAGCCGGGCGGTTTTGACAGCGGCGTCATCGATGTCCACGGCAAGGGCAGATCCTGCGCCCAGCTTGACTGCCATGATTGCCAGGATTGCGGTACCGCATCCGAGGTCAAGGACCTTGTCCCCGCTCCTGATATATTTTTCGCCAAGCATAGCGCACATACGCGTGGTTTCATGGGTCCCTGTCCCGAAAGCCATACCCGGATCAATTTCAATGACTATTTCGTCCGCTATCCTGTCATAATGCTCCCAGCCTGGCTTGACGACTACTCTGTCAGTCAGTCTGAATGGCTTGAAATATTGCTTCCAGGTTTCCTTCCACTCCGAATCGTAACGTCTTGCAAATTTGACATCACCCGGTCCAATTTCCATATATCCGGCCAATTCCGAAAGCGTTGCCTTCAGTTCCCCGCAAACATCAGCAGGATTGCGGTCTGTCGTGAAATATGCCCTAATAACGACATCCGGTCCATATCTTTCTATAAACCCGTCATCGGCATAATCCAGGTACCTGTTGTTTTCCAGTACCTGTTTGAACTCATCACGGTCGACGATCTCGACCCCGTTGGCGCCCAGGTCCATCAGTTTGCCGGAAATGGCCTCGGAAGCCTCTTTTGTTGTTGTTACGCTGATTTCGATCCATTCCATCTTATACTCCCTGTGTTTTCCCATAATTGGGCTGTCTTAATATAATA
>DUSJ01000103.1 GCA_012842645.1 Clostridiaceae bacterium
AGCCGAGAACATCTCCCTATTCGTTCCAGGGACTCAGGCTCGAAGGGCTCATGCTTCTGAAAAAAGCCGGGGAAGCTGCCGGACTTCCCATAGTTTCCGAGATAACTAATATCAATTACCTTGAGGTTTTTGAACAGTACGTGGACCTTATCCAGGTAGGCGCCAGGAACATGCAGAATTTCGAGCTGCTCAAGGAACTCGGAAAGATAAAGAAGCCCATTCTTCTGAAAAGAGGTTTTTCAAATACGCTCGAGGAACTTCTCATGGCCTGTGAATACATTATGAACGAGGGCAACCAGGACGTCATCCTGTGTGAAAGAGGCATCCGGACATTCGAGACTTATACCCGCAACACCCTTGATCTCAGCGCCGTTCCCGCGCTGAAACGCATGAGCCATCTTCCTGTTTTGGTCGATCCAAGCCACGGCAGCGGGCTTTCATGGATGGTCGAGCCCCTCTCCAAGGCCGCTATTGCAGCGGGTGCAGACGGATTGATTATCGAGGTTCACAATGATCCTGGCAAAGCCCTTTCTGACGGGCCTCAGTCCATAACCCCGGCCGAGTTCTCCTACATCATGCCAAAGCTCAGGGAATACGCCCGCCTCGAAGGCAGGCGCATAAGCATCCCCCATACCGTCGCGTACGCAGGAACGCCGGGCTCCTTTGCCAACGAAGCTGCTGAAAAGCTTTACCCGACCCATGTGCATACCGGTTTCGAACGGTTTGAGGATGTTTTCGACGCTGTTCTTAATGGCAAGGCGGAAATCGGCGTAGTGCCCGTGGAGAATTCACTGGCAGGCAAGGTAACTGAGGTAATCGAGATGCTGGAGGATGACAGGCTGGAGATCACAGACAGGATAAAACTGCCTATCAGGCTGATGCTGGTCGCTCCCGCGGGAACCGACCTGTCCGGAATTAGAAAGATCTATTCTCACGAAAAAGCTTTCGGGCAATGCCGGAAATTCCTGTCGACCATGCCTGACTGCAGGCTTATATCTTATTCCACAACGTCCGCCGCCGCTTCGGCGGTAGCCGCCATAAATGATAAATACTCGGCCGCAATAGCAAGCGAGACCGCGGCACGTTTAAACCGCCTTGAAATATTACAGGAATCCATACAGGATGACGAGAACGATTATACCGAGTTTGTGGTGTTCAGGAAAAAGTAAATCCTTCTTGTAATGAACCAGATTTTGTATGATTCGTCTGATTTAATAAATAGGAAAAAGGGACGGGAGTAAGTATGAAAAAGTCATTGTCGTTGATTTTGATTTTCATATTCCTGATGATGACTGCAGCATGCGGTTCACAACCTGCCTATGAAGCAACTCTTGTTGACAACAGCGTAGTCGACGGTAACAACCAGTTCGCTTTTGATATATTCAAAGCCCTGAACGAAGAAGATTCGGAAAACAATATTTTTATCTCCCCGATGAGCATTTCGTCAGCCCTTGCCATGGCTTATAACGGAGCGGAAGGTTCCACGAAGGAAGCCATGGAAAAAGCTCTCGGGTTTTCAGGCATTGACAGGGTTTTGGTCAACGAAGGCTTCAAAAACCTGTTTTTATATCTGAAAAAAGTTGACAAGGAAATTGACCTGAGCATCGCCAACTCGATCTGGATAAAAAAAGGTGAAAAAATCAACAAGGACTTCATAAAAAATAATGAGCAGAAATTTAATGCAAAGGTAAGCGAACTCGATTTTTCCGATCCCGGTTCTGTCGATGTGATCAATAAATGGATCAGTAAAGAAACAAAGGGCAAAATAGAAAAAATGCTGAATCCCCCCATAGATCCCCTTGTTGTGATGTACCTGGTCAATGCAATTTATTTCAAGGGTGAATGGAGCGATCCTTTCAATCCTAACGTTACAAAGGACTGGACTTTCCATTCATATGACGGGTGCGAGCAAACCATCAAAATGATGAGCCGCAAAGACGATTATGAATATTTGCAGGGCAAGGATTTCAAGGCCATCAGGCTTCCCTATGGAAAAGGAAAAACTTCGATGAACATCATACTGCCTGATGAAGGTGTCGATATCAATGAATTTATCAGCAGGCTTGACCGGGATACCTGGTACAGCATCAGGGATTCAATGAAAATTGACGAGGTGCAGGTTAAAATCCCGCGGTTTACCATGGAGTACGGTATCAAAAACCTCAATGAAAGTCTCAAGTCTCTCGGGATGGAAGTTGCCTTCAGTGAAGATGCTGATTTTTCCGGGATCTGTGACGATGTGTTTATAAGTGAAGTTCTCCATAAAGCTATTATTGAGGTCAACGAGGAAGGCAGTACAGCCGCCGCTGCCACGGTTGTCGCAATGACAGGCACGTCAGCTCCTGTGAAAGAACCATTGACTTTTATTGCCGACAGGCCGTTTATATTCCTGATCACCGAGGAAGATACAGGAACGATACTGTTTATGGGGAAAGTGTTGAGCATCTGATTTTAACTGGTATATTTTTCACTCCTTGTACCAATAATATGTTCAAAAGTACGAAAGGAGTGAGCTTATGGGCAAGAATCAGCCGCCGAACAACAATAATTCCAATCAGAACGCAAAGCAGACAAAGACCGGTGAAAATGAAAAGCGCCTGAACCAGGTACCTAACAGCAAGAACCCGAAAGTTCCCGGTAATGAAGCGCCCTATCGCTAAGGCTTTGCATTTTACCAGTTGAATAATGATCGTCTCATTGCGGAAAAATATAAGCGGACGATAGGAAGGTCAAAGGAAGAAAGCGCCCTGAAACTCACCAGAAATCGAAGCAACAATGAAGCAAGTATATGCAGTCTTCGGACGGGCGCGCAGAAACAGACAAGGATACCTCTTTGGGTATCCTTGTGTTATATCATTATTAATTACATACCGCCATCTCAGTTCACGGGTTTCTTCAGAATCGTCCTTATGCCTGCCAGGATCAGGATGCCTCCGGCTATATACTTGATATACCTGCTTAAGTGTCCCAGGGCAAAGATAGAGAAAAATATCAGCGAGATTCCGCCTATTATGAATATGGGAACCAGGAGTCCGGGCTTGCGGCCATCGGCAAGATAGAGCAGGAACAATCCCACCGCCGGAGCCAGGATGAAACCGGGCCACAATACTCCCCATAGGTTAAAGAGCGACGACAAAAAGCATGTTACGGAAATCGTCATAAGTATG
>DUSJ01000104.1 GCA_012842645.1 Clostridiaceae bacterium
ACTCCACAATTATTTTACGCTATCAACCGACTACAGGATCATACCCGCGCTCATTTCCTCACGTAAGGACATTAACGATTTCAAACCTGTTATTGCCGAGGGAAAGGAAGCGGAGAGGATATTGAAGAAATATGAGGACCTGAGTAAAAAGATCAGGTAACTTAACCCTGAATATTCCTAAAACAACGCAGCGTTCATGGATAAGCTGTTGCACGGAGTGATTGACATAACCTGCAATTTTGATAAAATTAGTGGGTGGACATTATAAATCAAATCAGCGGCAGACTTAAAGGATTTCTATTAAGCCGAGCGGCTAACGGAGGAGACTATGAAAGAGTATTATGAACTAAATGTTGCAGGTTTGAAAAGATCGCTCCCGCTTTGTCCTATAAATGAGGATCTTTATATAGCGGCTTTTGTACTGTTCGGAGACGTGGAGCTTACTGTCGCGTGCGCCAGGGAGCTTCTGAAAAAGGCACCGGAGCATGATGTCATGATCACAGCCGAGAGTAAGGGAATCCCGCTGGTATACGAGATGACAAAATTGGCCGGACGGAACAAGTATCTCCTTGCGAGGAAGTCGGCCAAGCTGTATATGAGAGACGTGGTCAGCGTTGACGTCAAGTCCATAACCACAGCGAAACTCCAGAACCTTTATATCGACAGGGAAGATGCCGAATACATGAAGGGCAAGAGGGTGCTGATAGTAGACGATGTCATAAGCACCGGAGAATCGGTAAGGGCCGTTGAAAAGCTGGTCCAGGAATCAGGCGGCATAGTCGCCGGAAGAATGGCCATACTTGCCGAGGGCGACGCCACCAAGAGGGACGATATCATTTATCTCGAGAGTTTGCCTCTGTTTGACAGAAACGGAGATCCTATTAAATAGGGATGTAACGTAACAGCTTTATAAATAACCCTGGGATACTCGCCTCAGAAAGCGTGAAAGATCGCTTTCTGGGGTGATTTTATATGTTTGGAGATTTTAAGAAGCTAATCTCTGTGGTAATATTCTTTAGTAAATAATCAATATGTAAAAAATCAACAACAGGTGAAGAGGGAAAGCGGTATGAAGCTGAGAGAACTACTTGGGTACAGCGATGTCACTATCCAGTGCCACGATAACCCCGACGCAGATTCAATTGGCTCAGGATACGCATTGTACGTTTTCTTCAGGGAAAAAGGAAAAAACACAAAGCTTGTTTACAGCGGAAGTTCTAAGTTGTCAAAACCTAACCTGACCATTCTTGTAAAGGAACTTAATATTCCGCTTGTTTATGAAGAAAACATAAAGGCCAGCGGTCTGCTGATCACCGTGGACTGCCAGTACGGCGCAGGAAATGTCAGTAAAGCCGAGGCAGACCATGTGGCGATCATAGATCATCACAAGCAGGAAATTTTTGATATCCCCCTTACCGAAATCAGGGATTACCTGGGCAGCTGTTCAACCCTGGTGTGGCAGATGCTGGAGGAGGAAGGCTTTGACGTATCAGGACGCAGGGATGTTGCCACCGCTCTTTATTACGGTCTCATGTGCGATACCAACAATTTTGCCGAGACCAAGCACCCGGCTGACAGGGACATGCAGGAGGCGCTGCCCTACGATCCCATCCTGATAAGAAGGCTCAGGAATTCCAACCTTACCATGACCGATCTTGAGATAGCCGGTATTGCCCTTCTGAGGAACTCCTACAACGAAGCATACAGGTACACGGTTATAAAGACCCAGCCGTGTGACCCCAATATACTCGGTTTTATAAGCGACCTTGCAATACAGGTCGATTCCATTGACGTCTGCGTCGTATACAATGAAAGCCAGTCAGGAATCAAGTACTCGGTAAGAAGCTGTGTCAGGGAAGTCATGGCAAGCGAGCTTGCGGAATATATCTCCGGGGAACTGGGTTCCGGGGGAGGTCACGAGGACAAGGCCGGAGGATTTATAAGCAGGACCGAGTTCAACAGGCAGTATCCGGGCATCAATACCGATGAATACCTTATGAGCCAGCTGACCAAATATTTCGGAAGCTTCAGGGTCATCGACTATGAGTCGTTTGAACCTGACATGTCCTCGATGGAAAGATACAGGGAAAAGCTGCTGATTAATGGTTACATAAAAAGTACCGATGTCTTTGGGAAAGGCACGCCTGTTATCGTAAGATCGCTCAAGTGCGACATGGACGACCTGGTTTCCGATGACGACCTTTACTTTATAATCGACTGCACGGGGGAAGTGAGCCCTATAACGAGGGAGAAGTTCGAAAGGGGATACGAGGCTTTCGATGAACCGTTTGAACTGGAAACCCAGTACTTTCCCCATATCCGGAACAAGGCCACGGGACAGAACGTGAACCTCCGTCCGTATTCCAGGAAATGCTTACTGAAAAATGAATCTTATGTTTATGCAAAACAGTTGACGGAAACAGTAAAGCTGTTCACCAAGTGGGACAGGGACACATACATGCACGGAAAACCCGGAGACTACCTGATAATCAGCGAGGACGACCCAAGCGACATTTTTGTCATCACTAAGGATATGTTTGATATTTTATACGAAAAGTAAAAAATAGTATTGCATTTTTATACAGCAATAATGTATAATCATACATATACTATTTGAAAGTGGTGGTAAAATGAAGCATTTGGTTTGCTTAAGCGACTGGTCGTCGGACGAGATCCTCGAAACGTTGAAACTGGCAGATCAACTGAAATACGAGAACAAGAACGGCATAAGACACAATCATCTGCTTAAGGGCAAATCCCTTGGAATGATATTCAGCAAGTCTTCCACCAGGACCCGGGTATCTTTTGAGGTGGCCATGTATCAGCTTGGCGGATACTCCATGTTTTTAAGCGCCAACGATATCCAGCTTGGAAGAGGAGAAACTGTCGCGGATACAGCGAGAACTCTTTCAAGATACATAGATGGAATAATGATAAGGACATTCAAGCAGAGCGACGTGGAGGAACTTGCCGCGTTCGGCACCATCCCCATAATCAACGGGCTGACTGACAGCCAGCATCCCTGCCAGATCCTTGCCGATCTCCAGACAGTAAAGGAGTACAAGGGAAAATTCAAAGGAATCAAGCTAACATACGTGGGCGACGGAAATAATGTGGCCAATTCGCTTCTGATAGGCTGCGCGAAAGTTGGGATGGACATATCTGTTGCCACTCCCAAAGGATACGAATGCGACAGCAAGTCCATAGATGTAGCAATGAAAGCCGCGCAGGAATCCGGCGCCAAGGTCAGCATCGGCTACGATCCCTATGAAGCAGTCAAAGACGCTGACGTAGTATATACCGATACCTGGATCAGCATGGGCGTGGAATCAGAGAAAGAAGAAAGAGTGAAAGTCTTCATGCCATACCAGGTAAACAGCGAACTTATGAGCAAGGCGAAGCCTGATGCCATATTCATGCATTGCCTGCCGGCCTACAGGGGTTACGAGGTCACCTCCGAGGTCATCGACGGTCCCCAGTCGGTGGTTTTCGACGAAGCCGAGAACAGGCTCCACGCACAGAAAGCAGTGCTCGTAAAGCTCATGGGTTAAATGAAGCAGGGGGACGGTTCCTCTGCTTTACGCGACCTAAGGAATCTTAATCCCGAGGTATGGATATGCTATACTCGTTCATTATAAGGCGCGCAACCATGGAGGACGCGCCTGCCGTTTTTTCGATACTGAGAAAAGCGTTTATAGAATACAGTAAAATAACAGGGCTTGACAACCTTGACGCCCTTAATGAAACCATGGACGACGTCAGGAAGGAGATAGAGTCAAAAGCGGTGTATATAGCTGTTATCGACAACAAAATCGTCGGGACGGTCAGGCTCGATATACATGGCGACCAGGCATACCTAAGCCGCTTTGCCGTTGACAGCGACAGCCGCAACACGGGTGTCGGCAAGTCGCTTATGAGCGTTGTTGACAAGCATCTTAAGGAGAAGGGCGTAAAGAAAGTCACCCTGCACACCGCTTCAAAGCACGGCGCTCTTATGCGGTTCTATTACGGAAGAGGCTTCTACTGCGAGGCAATAGAGACCGACAGGGGATACCTGCGCGCACGTTTGGTCAAGGAATATTAAACAGGCGGACGGCAGCCTTGTGAAGCAAAGGAACCGTCCCCCTGCTTCGAGGGAGGGGTGTTATGGTAAAAATAG
>DUSJ01000459.1 GCA_012842645.1 Clostridiaceae bacterium
AACATGGCAAGGCACAAGACACCCAAATATGTCAAGTTCGTGGACAGTTACCCTATGACAGCCAGCGGCAAGATCCAGAAGTATAAAATACGCGAGGCAGCAATAGAGGAGTATGGCCTTCAGGATGCCGCAGCCATTGAAACGGCATAAATTATTAAGGTATTATAAAAATATACCGTGTATTTACCAATCGGGAAAGGAAGCTGATGTATATGAAACTGGCATTCTCGACACTGGGCTGCCCGGGATGGTCGTGGGAAGAAATATATGCAACCTGCAAGGACCTTGGAATTGACGGGATAGAAATAAGGGGCATTGAATCGGAAATATTCGCGCCCAAAACGAAACCCTTCAGGGAAGAGAACATCGAGACTACTTTAAATACGCTTAAAAAGCTCCAGATCGAAATACCTATCCTGACTTCGGCCGCTTACCTCTTTGATGAAAACCATCCGGAGGATGCATATAACGAAGCCGTAGCTTACATCGATCTTGCGCATAGGATCGGAACGCCTTTTGTCAGGGTCTTGGGAGACAAGGATGGAAAGCCGGGCCAGGAACGCGATCTCGAGCTGGTGAAAAAACAGTATAAAAGGGTCTGTGATTACGCTTCAGATAAGAATGTGACTCCTCTTATCGAAACCAACGGTGTTTTGGCCGACTCAAGGGTAATGGCTGATTTCATAAAGGCGGTCGATCGCCCCAATTCAGGGGTTCTGTGGGACATCCATCATCCTTACAGGTACTACAATGAATCCCCTGAAACAACCGTGGGCACTCTCGGCGGGTATATCAGGTACATCCATATCAAGGATTCGGTCATAAAGGATGGCAAGGTTGTATACCGCATGCTGGGCTATGGTGACGTGCCGGTGGCCGAGTGCATCAAACAGCTTAAGAAGATCGGCTATGACGGGTATATTTCCCTCGAATGGGTAAAGCGCTGGTGCCCCGACCTTGAGGAGCCGGGAGTCGTATTCTCGCACTTCGCGAGCTACATGAACTACCTGCTTAAGTTGTCATAGGGACGGTTCTCCTGACAACAAGTTGTCACAAGGGACAGTCCTGGTAACAACGCCCCCCCCGCTTATCGGGCGACCAATGGTCGCCCCTACACGTGAAGTTGTTACGGGGACTGTCCTGGTAACAGTTTAATCGCCCATATACGATGTATTTCTAAGGTAATAATAGTTATAAAGAAGGTTAGAAATTGAGCAAAATCATAGATATCCACGCACACGTCTTTCCTGAGAAAATTGCGCAAAAGGCGGTAAACCAAATTGGCGGCCATTATTCGATAAAAATGCATGGCAAGGGCCTTGTCGCCGACCTCCTTGAAAGCGCGGACAAATCGGGAATCGAGTGCGTGGTAATTCATTCTACGGCGACAAAACCTGCCCAGGTCAGGATTATAAACGACTTTATCGCAAGTAACGCCAAAGGCAGGTTTATTGGCTTTGGCACCCTTCATCCCGATATGGATGACATAGAGGGCGAATTTGAGAGGATTATTTCCCTTGGCCTTAAAGGCATTAAGCTGCATCCCGATTTCCAGGGATTCAACGCCGATGATCCCAAAATGGACAGGATTTATTCGGTTATTGGCAGCCGTCTGCCTCTTCTGATCCATGCCGGGGACGAAAACCTTGACAGTTCTTCGCCCCGGAGACTTGCCAATGTTCTTGAGAGATTCCCCGGGCTTACGATGATAGCCGCCCATCTTGGCGGCTATAAAAAATGGCAGGAAGCCATGAACTGCCTGATCGGGAAAAATCTTTACCTTGACACTTCAAGCGCAATCCGGTACATGGACAGGGACTTCGCGGTCACTCTCATAAAAACCCATGGTACCGATAAAGTCGTATTCGGAACCGACTATCCTTCGGTATATCATGACATCGAACTGGAAGCATTTCATAAGCTTGGTTTAAGCGAACAGGAAAAAGAGGATATACTGTATAA
>DUSJ01000105.1 GCA_012842645.1 Clostridiaceae bacterium
ATGCCCTGACACTTTTCCACCCTGTCGTCTCCATCCAGCAGATTAACAGGAAGGATATCCTCTATTGGCGAACGTCTGTAGCATCCGCGCGCCTGTATCCCCTGGAAAGTAAGATACCCGCCGATCATAACAAATGCGCCGCCGTTTTCGACATATTCTTTAATCATCTCGAGCTTATTGGGGCTTCGCTTCAGATGAATAAAAGTACTCATAGGCAGATTAAAAGTATTCGCGCCGCAATCACTGATCATTACAACGTCATATTGGGCGAGTTCCTGTACCGTGGCCGGGAAATCCATATCCACGCGATGACAGGGAATGTGAACAAATTCAATATTATTTGCCTGCAGCGCATTCTTAATGTAGCCGGTAGCTTCTTCATAGCGATCAAATGTAAAAACATCATATCCCTTTGCTTCCTGAGTGTGAATCATAAAACTCTCGCCAATAAACAAAACTTTCACTTTAAAAACCCCCTACTTGTTTTTTAATTATATAAATCTTTTTCATGTTAAATCTTTTTCATTCGCTGTTCCTGCAATCGCCTTTCTGACTACCTGATCTTTAAACTTCAGGCCCTTGCGTATTCTGATTGCTTCCATTATTACCATGCCAAGGATGGTGATTATATATGGGATCATCTTGACAAAATATGAAAGCCCGGCAGCCGTAATCTGTAAAACGTTCGCTGACGCGTCTGCAATTCCGAACAGCATGGAAAACAATGTCGCGCCTACCGGTGAACCCGCTGTAATATTGTTGGCTGACAATCCGATAAATCCGCGTCCCGCCAGCATGTCACGTGAAAACCATGTAACATATGACATTGACATAAACGCGCCGCCCAGGCCTCCTACTGCTCCTGAAATCAGGTAAGCGACCGTTTTAATTCTTGTTACTGATATCCCTACCGACAATGCTGCATTTGGGTTCTCACCAACACAACGCATTCTTAATCCCAGACGGGTTTTATAGATTAATAACCAGACCAGGAAAGCGCAGACAAAAGCAAAGTATGTTAATATACTGTGCCCGGACAGCATTGTGCCCAGAATTGGAATGTCCTTGATAAAAGGTATATCAATATTGGGGACTTCAAGGCTTGGCAATGCTGAAAATGTAGTACCTTTCGTACCTGTAATCATATATAGAGCGAATGTTGTACCTCCGGTAGCAATAAGGTTAATCGCGATACATGTCAGGTATAACTCTGTTTTGCCGATCAGGTTTGCATAACTTATTATTCCTCCTATCAGCGAGCCTGCAAGCATTCCAAATAACACACCCAATACAACGCTTTGTGTAAGAGCACTGAAAACAACGCTTGACAGGGCAGCGGTGAGCATTATACCTTCAATCGCCATGTTAAGCAAACCAGTCTGTTTGGTAATGCAGGCTGCAAGCGCCGCATATATTATCGGTGTTGACAGCCTGAAGATAGAAAATAAGAAGGTTCCGATTGCTTCAGAAAAAGACATTCCCTATTCTCCTTTAGCTGTTAGATTTCAGACCATTGGCAGGACTAAGCGCTGACTTAAATATCATCCGGTTTCTTGCAGATGACAGGAATGAATCTGCTGCAACAAGCAGGATGATAATACCCTGGATAACGATAATAAACTCAGCGGGTATGTCTGATGTCCTGTTTACCACCTCGGCGCCCTGTTTGATGTATGCGAGGAGAAATGCTGTAATTGGTACCAGGATAGGATTTTTCTTCGCCAATACGGCAACAACAACACCATTCATACCATGCTGTGTCAATTCTGTCCATTGAAACCGATCATTCATGCCAAGTTGTTCAACCGCACCGCCGAGACTTGCCAGGGCACCTCCTATAACCTGTGCCGTAATAATGGTCGCAGTTACCTTTATCCCCACATGTTTTGCATATTCGGGATTTGATCCAACCACACGCATTGCATAACCTGCAGGCATCCTGAAGAACAGTATTACTACCAGGATATAAACAATTGCCATTATAATAATTCCGGAGTGAATTCCTGCCTGCGGAATTATTTTTTCAAGTCTTGCATTTAAAGGTATGCTCCTGGATGCTGCATAAGAAACCTCAGTATCCCTGATCAGGCGCGTTAATATGTATTGGGTCAAATACAACAGGATATAATTCAGCATAATTGATACAACAATAATGTTCGCATTAAGTTTTGCGTTAATTATAGCCGGTATAAAAGCAATTACCCCGCCCAATATAATTGAGATTACAAGCAACAGCAAAACCATTAATACTTTAGGGAGCTGAAATGCTTCAAGAGCAAGTGCAATATATGTTGTCATGCATGCCGACATTATGAACAAACCCTCACCTACGAGATTAAAGCGATTAACCGCATACATGAAACACATTCCCCAGCCTGTAAACACCAATGGTATTGCTTTTTGAATGATACCGCCGAATCGTCTCACCGTACTGAATGGTCCTATGGAGAAATTGTATATTGCCTTGGCAGGTTCATCACTGATGGCGACCAGCACAACAAGGATAAACAAATAGGCAATCAATAATGCCGCTATAATTCTCAGTATCTCGAAAACAATTTCTATTTTTCTTGTTTTGCTCATAGCAGATCCTCCATTTCGGCGGCGGTCATCGTTTTAATGCCTAACATATACTCTCCCAAAAGCTCTTCGGTAACTCCTTGTGTCGTTGGAAAAGCTGCGACAATCTTTCCTTTTCTCATAACAATCAGCCGATCTGATACCTCAAGTAATTCATTAAGATCCGCAGATACTAAAACCGTTGCTACATCCTTTTCATGAGACATGGAAATCAGCAGCTTTCTGATCATTTCTGTTGTCCCTACATCGATCCCGCGGGTGGGCTGGCTTGCAAGAATAAACTTGCATCCAGAGGTGAATTCCCTTGCTACAACTACTTTTTGTATGTTCCCCCCTGACAGCATTCGTACAGGCTGATTTCTGTTGTCACACGCGATCTCAAAATCCGAAATGCACTGGTCTACAAACCGGTTTATGGCTTTTGAATTAAGAAAACCGAACTTTCTGAATTGAGGACTGAAATATCGGTCACCAATAATGTTATCCTTAACAGAAAGATTCATGGCGCAGCCATTTTTCATTCTGTCCTCCGGAATATGCGCAATTCCCATCTGTCTCAGTTCCCGTATGCTCTTACCCTTTATGTCAACACCATTGAACCTGACGCTGCCCGCGTGGTATTCGGAAAAACCGCAAATCGCTTCGGAAAATTCTTTCTGCCCATTTCCCTCGATGCCGACAATACCTAATATTTCTCCGGCGTGAATATTCAGGCTGACGTTATCGACTACTCGCTTTCCGTCGTCATTGACACATATGAGATTCCGTATTTCCATTACGGTATTTTTTGCCTGTTTTGCTTTTTTGTTAAACTTTAACTCTACATCGCGGCCAATCATCAACCTGGAAATTTTGGCCTCGGTCATATCCGCGATATTATAGGTTCCGACACAACGGCCCTTTCTCAGGATCGTGACTCTGTCACACAACTGCATTATTTCTTCGAGTTTATGGGAAATAAATATAATGGCGTAACCACTGTCCCTGAGAATAACAAGCTGCTCAAACAACTCTTTTGTTTCCTGTGGTGTAAGCACTGCAGTGGGCTCGTCCATAATCAGAATTTTAACCCCACGAATCAAAGCCTTAAGAATTTCCACTTTCTGCATTTGTGCGACGCTTATTTCATTAACCTTTTTTGTGACGTCTATGTTGAAATTATATTTTTTTGCTATATCCGAAGTAATTTTGACTGCTTCATTGTAATCAAAAAAAGAGGCTTTTGTCGGCTCAATTCCCAATACAATGTTTTCTGCTATGGATAATGAAGGAACCAGCATAAAGTGCTGATGTATCATTCCGATCCCCTTGTGTATAGCATCAAGAGGCGACTTCAGTTCCAGTTTTTCACCTTCCAGGTAAATAGCGCCCTCCTGGTAGTCTTCCATTCCGAACAGTATTTTCATCAGCGTTGTTTTCCCTGCCCCGTTTTCACCAACCAGAGCATGGATTTCATTGGCATTCACAGTAAAAGAAATGTCTTTATTGGCAACAAATCCGTTGGTATATATTTTTGTTATATTCTCTACCTTTAATAATTCACTCATAAAATGGTACCCCAACTTACCCTATCGGTTTATAAATTGCTGTGTTTTGACTGCCGAGGCACATCTCGTGTGATAGGAGGCCAGTCAGATAATCATTTTTTAAAGGTGTAAGTAGACTGTGCTGTTTAATGCACACGTCTACTTACACTCTCAGCTTTTTGCTTAAGGTGTTACAGACTCAACCAGCGCATCAATTTCGCTTTGGGTCATCTTATATGCAGTTTGTACCTTAACCGTACCATTAATGATATCCTTCTCAGCCGCTGCAATCTTGGTGCGCACTTCCTCAGGAACAAATTTACGGTAGTTCTCATTGTCTGCAATACCAACCACACCATCACGCAATCCCAGAGGAACAGCCTTTGTATCTGTGAATATGTCTTTGCCTTCAGAAATCCATGTCATAATATTCAAGACAGAACTGTCCATTTTCTTCAGACATGAAGTAATGATATTTTCAGCAAGCTTAGCCTCGCCTTTCTTGTTGTATACAACATATTGATCTGCATCACAGCCGATTGCGAATACGTTGTTATCATAACAAGCCTGGAAAACGCCAAGGCTTGCGCCTCCGCATACAGCGAATACTACATCCGCATTGTATGTTTTTATCTGAGATGTGGCAATCTCCAGTGCTTTCGCAGTATCATTATAGTTGCCGATGAAAGCAGAGCAAACTTTAATATTTGGGTTATATGCTTTCGCACCCTGAATATAGCCTACAAGGAAATCATTAATTACCGGGTTTTCCTGGCCGCCAACAAAACCGATAACACCTGTTTTGCTTGTTCCTGCCGCAGCCATTCCAATAAGATAGGCGGACTCAAAACTGGCAGTCGCATACAGATATACGTTATCCGCTTCACATTCGTCCATTGAAGTTGTATCGTATACAATAAACTTCATGTCGGGATAATCTGCAGCATACTTTTTGCAAAGGTCAAGGAAGCCGCTCCTCAAAAATACATAGTCGTATCCTTCCGCACAGAAATCGAAGAAGTACCCTTCGTAGGTGGAAATGTCAGTACCAACCTCGGAATAACTGACATCAAAACCTAATTCTTTCTCTGCCGCAAGGAGACCTTCATAAAGAAGATCGTTGAAGGAGAGATCTCCGAGCGCATTAAGAGCCAGCATTATTCTTTTACCTTCTCCAAATTTTTTTGATGGCTCACTAGACGGATCTGCGGTAACAGCAGAGCCTGATGGTGATGGTGTAGAATTCTGGTTAGCTCCAGTACCGTTGTTCTTACCACATGCGACAAAGGACATGCATAATACGACAACAAGAATGAAAGCTAAACTCCGTTTAAGAAACATTTTTACCCCCACTTTCTCCTTTAATTAAAATGATTTATATGCTAAAAAGCCATCGGCTTTTTAGTCACAGGGTGTGCACCATTTTAGGATAAGATGTGCATATGCGAGTATGCACTGGTAATAATTCTTAATTTCTACATACTCGTTTGGCCTGTGGCCTTTTCCGGCATGACCAGGTCCAAACGTTACAACCGGTATTTTTGCAATGGTTTGATAAAACCTGGAATCGTTTCCGGTATAGGAGATATCCAGCTGAGCGCTGCCTGAAGCCATGCATTGCGCTTCGTATACTGCCTTAACAAATGGTATTTCTCTGTCGGTTTCAAATGCGCCGCCCTTCTGGTAAACCTCGAATTTTGGAGGATTCTCTCTTAACCATTTGTCACCCGCGCTTCTTGTCATCAAGGTATTCACTACATCGTTGTAAGCTGATTCATAACTCATCTGGCCAGGGATATAATGCAGGCAAAAACTGAAGCTGCATTCGGACGGAACAGCAGATCCTGCAACGCCACCGTCTATGACTCCTATGTTAATAGTAGGAACCGGGAGATATGGATGTTTATAAATCATCATCCATTCCTTTTCCAGGTCGGAAAGCGCGTCAATTAATAACATTGCTTTTTCTATCGCGTTTACACCCTGCCACTTAAGTCCTGAATGAATGCTTACTCCTTTAACAGTTACCTTGAAGAAAATAAAGCCCATATTTGCCGTTATAATTTTGCAGTCGGTGGGTTCACACAGTACTGCCGCGTCAGCATTGTAGCCATGCATTGTGGCACAAAGAGTACCGTTGCCACCGCCTTCTTCATCAACCACTGATACTATACGAACCGTTCCCGGAAGAGGTATTCCTGCATCCTGTAGCAGCATGACAGCAGAGACTGCAGCAGCTAAACCTGATTTCATGTCGGACGTTCCTAACCCGTAGAATTTACCGTCTTTTTCCGTTGCCTTGATTGGTTCTGTATCCCATTCCTCTATGTTACCAATAGGCATTGTGTCCATATGACCATTGAATAAAATTGACTTCGCCTTCGGGTTGCCGTGAAATGTTGCTATGAGATTGTATCGATCTGTGTTATTATGACCCGGGTTTCCTTCGTTGTACTTTTCCAGCGCTTCGCGAATAGTATCCTCATCTATGTAATCTTTCTCTATTTCCGCGCCCATTGACGACAGAAGCTGCTCGAGATATCGTTGGCCATTTATTTCTTTGCCTCCGCCTATGCCATGATCGATAGTTTGTGTATCAATACCGACCAAATCAGTAAACACCTTAAGGTATTTCGATCGATTTTTCTCCAGTGTCTGCTCCAATATCTTTTTCAAATTAATTCCATCCTCTTCTATTAATAGTATATATTGGTATTAATTTGGTTAAAAAATAAAACAGCATTTGAATTGATTTTTGCAAGTTGAGATTTCATCCGATATGCTATATTATAAAGACAGCGAATATATAATTCAAATACATGTTTCATACGTTGATATACGAAAATCATATGGTGTTTTTATGGATATAAGACAGTTATACTACTTTGTTACAGTAGCGGAAGAAGGACAAATCAGCAGCGCAGCTGAGAAGCTTAATATGACCCAGCCGCCGCTTAGCCAGCAGATGAAAAAATTAGAGGAAGATACCAATACCAAGCTGTTTAATCGAACGCCAAAGGGTATTGAACTTACAGAAGCCGGCAAATTACTTTTAAGCCGTGCACATCAGATTCTGACCTTTGTAAGTAATACTGTTAATGAGCTGAACGAGTATGTTCAGGGTGCAAAAGGAATCGTTAATATAGGTATCATTTCGTCCTCGGTGGAATCACTGCTTTCATTTAAGCTCCCTGAATTTCAGAAAAACAATCCAAAAATAAAATTCAACGTTATCGAAAACGATACCTTCAGTATTTTGGACATGGTTGAAAAAGCACTCGTTGATGTCGCATTTGTCAGAACCCCTTTCTCCAGTATAGGTCTCCATACATATACCCTTTTTTCGGAGCCTGTATGCGCCGTTTTGAGCAAGAGTTATCTTGAACAAAGTACTTTGCGCGATAAACTCATGAGCTCTGATGAACCATTGCTCCTGAGTGACTTAATAGATGAGAAAATTATTCTTTTGCAGAACTATGAAAATACGGTTAAAACAGCCTGCCGACAATTTAACTTTGAGCCAAACGTAGTGTGTCGTGGCAGTAATGCCATTTCCGCCTTACTGCTTGCCAGAGCTGGTTTAGGTACAATGATAACGCCAATAAGCACCGTTGAGATGACTGATTTGTCCGACCTGATTGTTCGAGCTATCAATTGCAGCATTTTAAATTCCTCAATTGTTATGGTTTGGAATGCAGATCGAAAGCCATCTTATGCTGTAAGCAAGTTTATTGAGCATATAAAGAACCTGGAAATAAAAAGCCCCTGACCAGATCAGCCCAACCCAGATTCAACATCTGCCGATCATTTTATGCAATAAAGAAAAGAGGAAAGCCCCCTAAAACGCTTTGTTCTCGAGGGCTTTTATACCACTGGAAACTCGAAATCCGGGTACCTTTATTGAAAGAGAAACGGCTCTATAATGGTCGTGTCGTTCTGCTGGCGGGATCCCTTCTGAAACTCTTTTAATAAGATTAATAAATCTATAATGTCACCCAGTATTGCCAGTAAGGCGCCTATGATGGCCAGCCTGTATATTTCGGCATCATTGCTGCGGCCACGCATGATTCCCTCCGGGGAAAAGTCTCCGATACTGTATACTATTCCGGAAACTTTTCCCCGGTTCTATTTTATTCACCAGTACATCATTCTTTTACAGCTGTCCGAGTACGATCTTCCTGCTTGTAAGTTCACCTTTTTTAGCCCTGATGGGCACCGGGCCTTCTTCAACGAGAGGCTCTATCAGGTTGGTAACTACCTGGCCTTTTGCATTGGTTTTCCACAATGGCTGCGAGTAATCGAACAGATAGATTTCCGCATTTTCCACCGGGTTCCCCTTCTTGTCTGTAACCGTTATCGTTGCAGGTCCGCCGGAACCTATTCCTTCTACCTTGAGCAGCAACTGGTGATCGATGACCACTTTCATTTCGGGCATGCT
Source organism: Clostridiaceae bacterium (assembly GCA_012842645.1). GTDB lineage: Bacteria > Bacillota > Clostridia > DSM-8532 > DSM-8532 > DTU059. Next base: position 8,545 of record DUSJ01000105.1, read on the forward strand.
GAACCTCTGGCTGGCTGGGTTGCCGTTCACAATCATCGCCCCAAGGCGGAGTCTGATCGGAGTGTTGTCCTGGAACGAGGGCTTTGCCCTGAATGTTATGGTCCCAAGCTTCGCCACCGCGTCGGCCGACAGGTTCGTAAGATTGTCAATTTCCAGAGTTATGCGCCCGATATTCGTGTCTACCCTGTGGGTCATTACCTTGCCTTTCTGCACCCAGGGCTCAAGGGCGATCTGAAGGCCTGCGGTCTTGCTGTCCGCGTCCACAACTTCGACGCTGTTCGTATCGTAAGTGATCTCCATGTATACTTTCCTGAGGTTCTTAGGATTATTGACTTCCAGTGTCGTCGTGAAGGTTCCGCCTTCGACTATCGGATTTATCGTTGTGGCAGTTACCCTTGGAGCCCCTGTTTCCACGGTGAATGCGATGGATTTGGACCACTGTTTTCCATTAAGGTCCGTAAAGGATATCTCAAGGACATGGTAACCGTCTGCCAGCGGAAGTTCCGCGCCCAGTTCTCCTTTGATGGATACGCTGACGTTGCCGGTTATGTTGAGCCCTGTTACCGGGGCTCCGTCAAGCAGTACTTTTACGCTGTTTATATCAACGCCGGCACCTTTCGGATCAACGGTGATCTCTGCCGTGAGCGGCACCTTTCCTGATTTCACAACCGAGTTATCTGCCGGTGATGTAATCTTCAGCGCAGGATCCTGAACCGCCGCTCCGCCATCTGCATAGATCACCCTTAACTGGTCGAAATACAGTGTTCCCTTCGTCCTCATCTCATCCCTTGAACACATTACGCGTATCGGGGTGTCAAGTACGAATGGCCCCTTCCGGCCGGACGGTATTTTGGCCTCGACATATTTCCATCCTGACCAGTCGATCCCGCCGGTTCCGGTGGATGGATTGTAATCCGGTGTAAAGTCTATATAGAAGCTTTCGCCGTTAGCATCCTTAACGCTTGCGCGCAGCCATGACTTGCTGTTGTCGCCATAGACCCACATACCTATGGCAGTCGCGTTGCCTGGTACGGATAACACGGTCTTGGTCTTAGTATTGGGATCCAACGCATATGCGTATACGCCTGCAACGCCTTTTTCAACTCCATTGTCAAGGGTGAAGTCATAATCCACCCTCAGGAGGCCATTCCCCGACCTGGCCAGCGAAGGATCATTAATAACGGACACATTGGCTGATTTTGCCCTCACTGTTGAATAGCCCCATCCTGTCGCGCCTTCAAAATCCTCGATAACGCTCAGTGAAGACTGTACATTAACGGTTATATACGCGCTCGTATTGCCATAGCTGACCTTTATCCTGCCGCTTCCGCTGGCTTCCTTTGACACGGTTAATACGCCGTCTTGGGTGATGGTCCCGATATTGCCCTCGACCTGCCAGCTAAACGAACTGTCTGCGCTTGTGACTTTTATGTTGTGGTAATATGCTTCGCAGCCAAGGTCCACAACGTCCCCCGGAAGAACGCTCAGGACGCTTTTTGACGGTTTTATGGACGTGATTTCATTGAGTACCCTGAGCTCCACGGCACCAACGGCATTTCCGCTGTATGCCATTACGCTGAACACTCCGGGCGTATTTCCGACGGTAAGCTTGCCCTGGGCATCTATTGTTCCCGTGTTACTCACCCATGACACAGGCTCAGTCAAATTGACAGGCAGATAGCTGGAATCCGTCGCCAGGGCAGAATACTGAACGGTAGCTCCGGGCAGCGCATAGACCATTCCCGGATATATGTGCAGTTTCCTGGCAGTAGTCTCCTTAGTGGCTTGTCCTTCCTTTATGGCGATGCTGGCCTTCGAAACCAGCAGAAGGCCGTTGGAATTGGCTCTTTCCGAGCCGTCCGAGGGAGTGTTGAGAAGCCCGGGGCTGCTGTGTCCGGGTCTCCTGGCTATTATGGCCGAGGACCCGCCGCCGTCAAGCTGGATGGCCTTTATGCATCCTTCCCTGTGCAGGAACTGGGCAACTTCCAGGCTCGAAACACCCTGGCTTAAGGTACTCCTGCCGTCACACTGGAAGAATACCACCTCTCCGTTTGCTTTTACTCCCACGGCTGTCGCCGGGCCGGTATTCGTTGTCGACAATCCGGATACTATGGCACCGTTATTGATCAGAATTTTTTCTCCGCCAATAGCCTGTTCCACGTTCGACCATTTGTTTTCCACGTCATTGAATATAAACGTGACCTCGTCGCCCTTCCTGAACTGGCTCAGGACGCTGTAGCCCTGCTTGCCGTTCCTTGCTGACAGCACCAACTGGTTAGCGCCGATGGGGGTGGCTTTAGCATCCAACTTTATATCTGTGACTTTTGCTATTATTGCCCCGCCAACCTTGACCTCGCCGTACAGCATATCAAG
>DUSJ01000455.1 GCA_012842645.1 Clostridiaceae bacterium
CATCAATAGAGTTGATTACATATTCATTATTTAATCCATAATCAGGGTCTTCGTCCCATCCTGCAAACACACTGTCCGCATCTGGAGTTGCTGTGACTATTACTTTTTTGCCCTCTTCAACTGAATACGGTCCCGGGCCAGATTGTGTTACCCCGTCAATACTTACAGTTACGCTTCCGTCGCCTTCACCGGTTTTACCTGTTGTTACGGTGAAAAAGTTCGTGGTTGTTGCTTCAGCAAGATCAAACCTTACTTTAACCTGGTACCTTTTATTTTGAATGTTTTTAATGGTATGTATTTGTGTCAATTCTTCTTTGTCCAGATAGCTAGTTTGCTCTACATCAAAACGTGTAACTTTACTTCCAACTGCTGGTATTACCTGGATTGTAATGGAACTGCCTATAGCCTCTTCTGTTAATGTGATAAATTCAGTTGCAGGATCGGGATAAGAGACTTCTCCGTATCCGAATATTTCCACTTTACCTGCGCCGCTGCCTCCATTAAAAACAACCTGTATATCTGGATTACCATTGCCGGCAAAACTTGGTACAAGATTCACAGTAACTAATAGTGTAAGCATAAGAAAAAACGACATAATCTTTTTAATTTTCATAATATATAGCTCCCCCCTATAAAAATCTACCTTTCAAAAGTATATTAGTCTTAGTTTATTAGCCTAAGGTCACAAACAAGTCACAATTTAAAATACTTCTACAATTTTTTCTGAAATAAAAAAAGCAACTCCAAAGAGTTGCTTTCATCATCTATGGCCTTGTGACAATTAATGCAGCGTGCCTGGACAGGAAAGGGTTAACAATTCTGTACCGTCACAATTATGTTTATCCCAAAGGAAGATATATTTTAAATCTTGTTCCCTCACCCAGCTTACTCGCTACCTTGATGCGGCCTCCATGGCGGAGAACTATAATTCTGGCTATTGAGAGACCCAACCCGTGACCGCCCTTGTCTCTCCCCCTGGAGTCATCAACCCTGTAGAACCTGTCGAATATATTTGGCAGATGTTCTTCAGGAATTCCTATTCCGGTATCCTTTACGGTCACCACTGCACAATTGTCCTCAGGTGTCAGTTTGATTGAAACAGTTTGACCTGGCTCGGTGTACTTGAGAGCATTATCGACAAAGATCCTCAGCGCCTGCTTTATCCTGTCCCTGTCCCCATTGACCATGATGTTAGGCTCCACATGGCTCTCAATAACCCGGTCAGCCCCAAGGAGGCGTGTTTCTTTCACCAGTTCTTCCACGAGTTCACTCATGTTGAACCTGTCCTTCACCAGTACAAGGGTGTCCTTGTCGTTCCTTGCAATGAACAGCAGTTTGTCGACCAGGTCCTGCATGTTTTCAGATTCTTTTTTTATGGCTTGTATGGATTCCTGCAGGATATCTTTATCCTCTTTGCCCCAGCGGTCAAGCATCCTTGCGTATCCCTGGATCACGGAGATCGGTGTCCGAAGTTCATGGGATGCGTCCGATACGAATTGGTTCATCTTTTCATAAGCCTTTTCTATCCTGTCCATCATCCTGTTGAAGGTAAGGGCGAACTCAACGAGTTCATCGGTGGAATCGTTGACATTCAGCCTCAGGTTCAGGTTCTGGGAAGATATATTGTTTGCTTTCTCCACCAGCTCGTCCAGGACTCCGAA
>DUSJ01000106.1 GCA_012842645.1 Clostridiaceae bacterium
TCTCGGCCCGGGAAGCCTTTATACAAGCATAATACCGAACCTGCTTGTCGAGGAAATCGTTGAAGCAATAATTAGTTCGCGCGCCATAAAAGTGTACGTATGCAACATAATGACCCAGCCCGGCGAAACGGACGGCTATACGGTCTCGGACCATATCAGTGCCATAGACTTTCATGCAGGGCGCAGGATCATAGATATATGCGTAGCAAACAGAAGCAATATCAGGCCGGAAATACTTAAAAGGTATAATGACGACGGTTCTGACCAGGTTGAAATAGATTACGCTAAAATTAAAAGCATGGGAATACGGTTGATAGAGAAGGATATGGCGAGTTATAAAAATGACGTTGTAAGGCATAACTCGGATTTGCTGGCGCAAACGATCATGGATATCGCTAAAAGTACGCTGATCATTCCAGGGAGGAAGCGGCATTGACTTTTTCGCTCGAAATCAAAAAGGAACTCAGCAGGATAGAAGAGATAAATGACTGCTGCAAAAAGTATGAGCTTGTCGGTCTGATGAGGGCGGGGATGTCCCTGAGAAAGCTGAACGGCAGGCCACGGCTTCTTTTTATTACCGAAAACGCTTCGCTTTCAAGACACGTTTTTTCACGGGTGAAGGAAATATATAAGGACAGTCCTGACGTTTTTATGCTCAAAACGCGCAGGTTCCGTTCCCATACTGTCTACCAGCTCGAGTTTACCCGCCTGATGGAAGACGCTGTACACGATATTCTTGACGATATGGGCATAATCCTTACGGAAGACGGAACAGGTCTTAAGTACAAGCCGGTAAGCATTAAGAAGCGATGCTGCAGGAGAGCATACCTGCGGGGCGGATTCCTGGCCACAGGATCCATTTCCGATCCCGACAGGTCGTACCACCTGGAGATAACGTTTCCCGACGACTTTCTTGCAGAGGAATATATAAAGTATTCAAAGGGATTTGGGATAGAGCCCAGGAAAATCATGCGCAAGGGACATACCGTGGTTTACCTGAAGGAAGGCCAGGAGATCGTTGATTTCCTGAATGTCATCGGTGCTCATGTCGCGCTTATGAAGCTTGAAAATATCAGGATAGTCAAGGATATGAGAAACCAGGTCAACCGGATAGTGAACTGCGAGACGGCAAATCTTGAAAAAACGGTCAATGCGGCTCTCCGCCAGGTTGACAATATAAAATATATAGCTGAAACAAAGGGGCTGGACAGCCTGCCCCCGACACTTCGCGAGATAGCAAGGCTGCGCCTTGAAAATCCTGATGTAAGCTTATCGGAACTCGGGCAGATGCTTAATCCGGCATTGTCAAAATCAGGCGTCAATCACAGGCTTAAAAGGATCGATGATATAGCCCGGAAACTCCGGACGTGAACTATTCCTCGTATATCATTTTTCGCGTCATGCCGCCATCGACGATAAGGTTTATGCCAGTGACAAAATTATTCTCCCTGGCAGTAAGAAATAGACAGGCCCGCGCTATGTCATCCGGCTTTCCCACGCGCTTTGACAGGTGCTGTTCATGGTCGGTTTTCCTCAGCCTGGAGTAATCGCCGGTTTCGATCCAGCCCGGAGAAACAGCGTTCACGGTGATCCTGTCTTCGCTCAGTGAGGCGGCAAGCGCATGGGTTACAGCGACTATCCCGCCTTTCGAGGCTGCATAGGCTTCCGAATTGGGTTCTGACATGACAGCCCTTGTGGAGGCAATGTTGACTATCGCTCCGCCTTCACTGTTAAGCCGCATATATTTCGCGGCTTCCCTGGAACACAGGAATACGCTTCTTAAATTGGTATTTATGATGTTGTCCCACTCTTCAACCGTAAGTTCATATACAGGTCTGAAAACAGAAATGCCTGCATTGTTGATTAAAATATCAATATGACCATATGTTTTACAGGCTGTTTCCATCAGCCTGACAATATCTGTTTCAGACCTCACATCGGTTTGCACGAAGATGGCTTCGCCGCCGGTTTCCCTGATCCTGTCGGCGGTTTGCGTTCCCGCTTCTGCATTTATATCCGCGACGACCACATTGGCTCCTTTTTCCGCATACAGGAGGGCTATCCCTTTTCCGATCCCGCTGCCTGCTCCGGTTACGATAACTGTTTTATTTGAAAAACACACTGCCATCACACTCCTGATTCTTGCTTTTTATATTTTATCTCATATAACAAGCATTGTCATGATACGGTTCGGTACTGATGAAAAGGCTTGCCTGAGATGTCATCCCAAACGGAATCCGGGGAAACTCCTGCCCAAATAAAGGATTGATGCGGGAAATAAAGAAATTGATTATTTAAGGAGCTGAGGTGATGCTGATGGACGTTAGGTTCAAAAGGGACGGCACTGCGCTTATCGCGTATATTGAAGGAGAAATTGATCATCACACTTCAAGGATACTCAGGGAAAGAATCGACAGCAAGTTTATTGTTGAGCCGGTCAAAAACCTTATCATGGATTTATCCCGTGTTACATTTATGGACAGCGCCGGTATCGGCTTTATTCTGGGGAGAATGAAAAAGGTTTCAAGTATAGGCGGGGAAATGAGTATCAGGAACCCGAGACCAGAGATAATGAAAATGCTTAAGATGTCCCATATCGACAGCCTGATCAAGCTGGACACCTGAGAAAAATCATTTCTATTCAATGTATTGAGAGGTTAGTAATTATGCAGCCAGTAAACAGGATGAAAACTGAGTTCTTGAGCAAATCCTCGAACGAGGCATTTGCCCGCGTGGTGGCAGCTTCTTTCGTGGCGCAGGCAGATCCTTCCATTGATATCCTGGCCGATATAAGGACCGCTGTGTCAGAGGCCGTGACCAATGCGGTGATCCACGGATACGAGGAAAAAGAGGGGATCATCACCATGGAGTGCATCCTTTACCAGGACCATGTTGAGATTATCATCGAGGATCACGGTAAAGGAATCGAGGATATCGAACAGGCAAGAATGCCTCTTTTCACGACACGCCCCGATCTTGAACGTTCGGGAATGGGTTTTACGGTCATGGAAACCTTTATGGACAGCCTTGAGATCGAATCTGCGCCAGGAAAAGGAACCAAAATCCGAATGACAAAACAGTTGGTGTACAGGTAAGCCGTATGAACAGCATGAATGATGATTCCCAGCTGGACCTTATTTTAAAGGCCCAAAGCGGCGACGCAAAAGCAAGGGAAACTATTATAGACAATAATACCGGCCTGGTATGGAGCGTTGTCAGGAGGTTCAAAAACCGCAATATTGAAACGGAGGATCTGTTCCAGATCGGCTGTATCGGGCTGATCAAGGCAGTTGATAAGTTCGATCCTTCGTTCAACGTGCGTTTTTCGACCTATGCAGTTCCCATGATCCTCGGCGAGATACGCCGCCACTTCAGGGACGACGGGGTAATCAAGGTCAGCAGGAGCCTGAAAGAACTGTCAATAAAGGCGAAGGAAGCAAGCGAAAAACTGGAGCAGGAATTGGGAAGGCCTCCGAGCATTAATGAACTTGCCGATTTCCTTGGTGAAGAGCCTGAAAATGTGGTCCATGCAATAGAAGCATCCCGCGTGCCGGACTCCCTGTTCCGGGAATTTGACGACGAGGACGGCGGGGAGAACCGACTGATCGACAGGATCTCCTGCAGCGCGGATAATGACGAGGCAGACAGGGTCGAGAAAATATCCCTTTACAGCGCTCTCAGCCAACTGTCGAACAGGGAGAAGATAATAATCTGGATGCGTTATTATTCAGGGCAAACCCAGCAAAGCGTTGCAAAAAAGCTTGGCATATCGCAGGTACAGGTATCCAGGCTTGAAAAGAGAATACTGGAGACGCTGAAGAATAAGCTTAAATAAATGTATTGATCAATATTCCGCTTATATGGTTTATCAAACATTCATCCTTTTCTTCATCTAGATAGAGTGATATAATTGGAAAGTAATTTTAAGGAGCCTGACATCCTGTGTTTCGATGAGCCTGCTTCGGCTTTGGACCCTGAACTTACGGGAGACGGGCATCCTGAAGACAAGAAAGACTTTGAGGAGTCTGTCAAAAAGAGAATAGAGAACATGATCGCCGCTATGAATGAATTTACAGACAATAACCTGAACGCGAGCATATGCATGGGCTATCACGATATCATTTATCTGGAAGACGGGAAGAGGGATTATTACTGGCATTATATTGAGGGCAGACAGGTCTCCGATATTGATGTCATGTATTTTGAAAGATATGTTTTTGACCGTTACAGAGGTGTGTTCTGGTAAGGCACATTGTCACAAGGCCGATTATTATGGCAATGTTGTCCCGTATAAAAAGTCTTCTATTGCCTTCATGGCTTTACGGTCATATTCCCTGGTGAACATGTGACCGGCGCCTTCGATTTCAAGATACCTGCATTTTCTGTATACTTCCCGGGCATGTCTTGCATATGAAACATTTACTATCCTGTCGCATGTTCCGTGTACCAGGAGAACCGGACCTTCATACCCGCGGATCTCATCATAAATGTTCATATTTATGACAGCCTTAGCATAGTCACCGCCAAGTTTCATTGGAAAATGGCTGATGATTTCAGGAATGTTTTCAGGATCGAACCTTGCGAACAGCATTCTGCCCCGACGGGCATGGTCGGGAATACAGAAAGCAGGATAGAAGAGTATAAGATTTTTTATGCCATCCCTGAGCCTTGCGGCGGTCAATGCACAGACAAGGCCGCCCTGGCTGCAGCCCATCAGTGATATGTTTTTGGGGTCCACATCATTTCTTTGATTTACATGATCAATAACTGCCTTAAGATCTTCCACCTCTGTCAGGACAGTCATTTCTTCCTGCTTTCCATCACTGATGCTTCTTATGCCGCCACCGCAGAAATCAAAGGTGAACGCCGCCCATCCAAGCCCTGCCAGGAATTCGGCATAATGTCTTACCATGCGTTGGCTGGTCATGAAGCCATGGCATATGATTATGGCAGGCAGGCTGCCCGGCTTTTTGCGAAACACATAGCCGCGAATGGTAAGACTGCCGCGCTGGCAGGAAAAAGGCTGACGAGCAATTTCCATATCTTCATGTACCTTAGTTGTACCATTGTTCATATGATCACCTAACCAATGATTAATTCGTACCGGTTTTTGCTTTGTAATTCAGACCCTGATATAATCCGTTTTTCGTCATATAATTTAGCAATCCGCTCAGGACATGACGCTTGTTTGCACTCCATTCAGGCGCGGCCAAAGTCTTGCGGCTGCCGTCACCGGTCACCCTGTGGATTACCATGTTTTCAGGCAATCTTGTTATGGCGTCCGCCACCCACCTGATATAAGTCTCTTCATCCAGCAAGGGGAAGGGATTTTTAACGTATTCCCCGTATAAGAGGCTGTCCTTGAGTATATGCAGCATGGAAAGCTTGATGCCGCTCACCGGATGGTCTGCAATGTAATCTATGGTAGCCATGAAATCGTTATATGTTTCATCCATAAGTCCGACGATCAGATGGACGATTATGGGGATACCAGCCTTGCCTAAGCGCTCAACAGCGTCCTCATAAACCGGCAGATCATATCCCCTGTGAAACTTGTCGGCAGTTTTCTGCTGGATTGTCTGAAGCCCCAGTTCGATCCATATGGGCTTTATTTCTGACAAACGGGCAAGTTCATTGACCATTTCATCCGGAAGGCAATCCGGCCTCGTGCCGATTGAAAGCCCAACGACCCTGCCGTCTGCAAGAATTTCTTCGTAAACTGGCACAAGCATCTCAACCGGGCCATAGGTGTTGCTGAAGGACTGCAGGTATGCGATGTAGCTGTCTGAATCACATTTAGATCTTACCATCTCAATGGCAGAATCGATTTTTTCACGGATATCCATGGGCCCGGCAATGGCAAAATCCCCGGAACCTCTTGCCGAGCA
>DUSJ01000107.1 GCA_012842645.1 Clostridiaceae bacterium
ACTGCTCCTGAAAAAGATAACGAGGGCTGCGACGAATGCTGCAATAACGCCAAGCCATAACAAAGGCTTGGTCCTGAGCGAGGCTGAAGCATTGAAAATGAACTGGGTAATAGCATTTATCTTCGTTCCCTGGGGAATAGAGCCCTGGAAGATAGGAACAAGAAATGTTAGCATTGCTGTAAAAATCACCAGCGCAAATATCCCAATGACCTTTGGATAAGAGGTTGCAGATTTTATCTCGTCTTTAAGAGCTTTTTCCTTCTGAAGCTGCTCCGAAAGCCTCAGCAAAGAGTTCTCAAGCATTCCTCCCGCTTCTCCGGCCCTGATCATCGATACGTACAGGTTTGAAAAGATATGAGGATATGCGCTGAAGGCATCGGTAAGGTTCATGCCTCCTTCGACATTCCGGGCTATACTCTGTAATGCTGAACGAAGCGTAGGATTTTCCGATTGCTTACTCAGGGTATTTATCGCTCTCGTAACCGGTATGCCCGCGCCTATCATGGCTGAGAGCTGTCTGCTGAATAATGACAAGTCACCCAAGGTTACTTTCTTTTGCATCGAAAAGAAACTGCTTTGCTGCTTCTGCTTTACTTCTTTCAGATCTATCACGGAAAGTCCCATATCCCTGAGCTTTTCTACAGCATGGTTAACGTTATCGGAGCTCAACTGCCCTTTGACCGTTTGCCCCTGTTTATTTAAGCATTCATAGCTAAAGGTCGTCATTATCGATCCTCCTGACCACACCGGTTTATTATGTGTTCCGAATTAAAAGAAACCGTTATGCATAAGTCTGTCAGCTTCAACCCTGTCTATACAGTATTCAAAAACAGACTCCCTGCTTATTTTCCCCTGGTTATATAGCTTGACGAGAGCCTGATCCATTGTCTGCATCCCCTGGGCCTGCCCTGTCTGTATCGATGTATACAAATGGTGTTCCTTGCCATCCCTGATCTGGCTGCGGATAGCCGGTGTATCGATCATATATTCAATAGCGGCTACTCTTCCTTTTCCGTCAACTGTCGGTATCAACTGCTGGGATATGACAGCCTTCAATGAGTTGGACAACTGTTGTCTTATCTGGAGTCTTTTGTCGTCGCTGAATGAGTCAATTATCCTTGATACCGTCAGAGGTGCAGTCTGTGTATGAAGAGTGGATAATACCAGGTGACCTGTTTCAGCAGCTGTCAACGCTATGGCGATACTTTCCTGGTCCCGCATCTCACCTATCATGATAATATCCGGATCATGCCGCAGGACATGCCTTAGAGCTGAAGCAAAGCTGTGGGTATCGGTCCCGAGTTCCCTTTGTCTTACGGTCGATTTCTTATGCTTGTGCAAAAATTCTATCGGATCTTCTACCGTGACGATATTACAGGCTCTCGTATTGTTTATCATATCTATCATCGCGGCAAGGGTCGTAGACTTTCCGCTGCCGGTGGGACCTGTGACCAATACGAGGCCTCTCGGAAGATCGCAAAGTCTCTTTATGTCCTGGGGCAATCCCAGCTTGTCAAACTCGGGTATCACAAAGGGAACCACCCTGAACACCGCAGCAAGGGTCCCTCTCTGGATCATCACATTCCCTCTGAACCTGGCACAGCCTGCGATAGCATATGAAAAATCCAGTTCCCAGTCCTGCTCCAGTCTTTCCCTCTGGTAATCCTTCAGGATCGAGAGGATCATGTATTCCATATCCCCCTGCTTTAACGGCGGAGCATCTACCTGCACAAGATCCCCGTTGATCCTTATACATGGAGGCATCCCTACTACCAAATGAAGGTCGGATCCTTTTTTTTCGACACATTCCACAAGAAGCTGATCTATCGTCAATTCATATTCTGATTTCTGTACCGTAAAACGCATATCCATACCTCAAATTTCATGGTGATCAGTTAGAAAGTCCATTGGTCAGAGCATTATCTATATAAGTTATATAATCCTTGACCTTGCTGATATTTTCAGGCGTCTCCTCGAGGTACATTATGTACAGCGGGTCATCATTCCTCGAAACATTGCTTGAGATGATAAAACTGGTTTCAGGAATGCCTGTAAGCTGTGAAAGGAGTTTACGTCTTTCGGTAAGCCTTGACATACCTGCCGCGACATTTGAAAAATCGACCGGTACCTTTATTTTTTCAGTCTGCACATCAAGGCTCCTGATATGGCTGACAACAAATATCTTATAATCTGCCGGACAATGCACTATTACGTTTTTGGAGAATTCCGGGTAATCCATGTAATCTATCCCGACACCGGGCAGATCGAGTTTATCAAAACGGCTTTTCAGTTCTTTAGCCGTAATGTTTCTCAGTTTGTGGACAAAGAATATATTGTCGCTGGCGTTTTCGATCACATCGAATTTCTTTACTATATCTACAGCCTGGTTTATCGACTCCTGGGTTCCATAAAGCCAGAAGGTCTGATATCTGCGCTCGAAATTTATAACATTCACACCGGATGCCATTTCGTACAGGATCGGCATTACTTCATCGACAGTCAGATAATTCAACTTTACGGTTGTCAGTATGATATTCGTTTTCTTTGAATTGTCAGATATATCGATCTTTTTCTGGATCTCCTGGATCTTTGATATGGATTTACTGTCACCGTAGACCCATAATGTCATCGGGTTTGAATCCAGGACTATACCGGTTTTCAGGCCCATCTGGCCAATGATTTCATTCATCTGGTATCCATTGATGTACTTCAGAGTGACCGGAGTCAGGAGCAATTCCCCTGCTGGTACTGAAGTTTGCTCAGCAGCAGCGTTTTCGGGTTTGTCTATCATTGCTATAAGATCACTTACCATACCCAGTCCCTGGGGCAGGCCATAGACCCAGATCGCCTTTTTATTTGCTTCCAGGGTGATAGTTCTGACCGGGATCCCAAGCTGAGATATTTGAGATGAAATAACGTCTGAAGCGACATATTGCAGTCCAAACCTGGTAAGAGACATCTTATCGTAAAAATACCTGCTTAGATCATCAGTTGTACCGATCAGCAGTATGTTCCCGTCTTCGAGATAGTCCAGGCCGTACGTTTTCAGCAGGTATTCCAGGGCTGTTTTCGGTTCTGCGTCCTGTATACTGAAATCAACATTCATCGGGTCGCTGGCGTAAATTATTTTTTTATTCATGTTGACTGCTATCGCGGATAACACATCCCTGATATCCACATTTCTCATGTCGATGCTTACAAGATCTTTGTCCGATGCAGCATAAGCCTGAGTTGTAACAAGATATGACGTAATAAAAGAGCAAATCAGCAATACAGCAATGATTGCAGTAACTTTTCTAAACATATTAAATTTCCTCCTCTCCCGGAATAAAAAACGCAAATCAGAATGAGCCGTCCAGATGCAGAGTCATCTTTTCATTGCCCGAATCAAGAGTTATATTATCTTTTCCAATCCCTGTTACCTGCCATTTGCTGTCGCCGACGATGTCATCCAATCCAACGATATAAGAATAATTCCCCCAGTTGATGATAGCTGTAGGTTTTGTCTCCGAATAAACCACGCCCACAAGCTTCATGGGGTCAGCGAATGGGTCCTTATTGACATCGACTTCACCTGAACTTCCTGAACGTATGATCTGGGGCAGTACTTCTACCTTCTGCTGCTTTTCGAGGGCTGCCGGATCGGTTATTCCTGGCGGGTTACCCGAGGTAGTTTCTGCAGCATCCCTACCAAGGACAAAATTAACTATAATGACTGCAATAACCAATAAAAGAAGCAAAGGCAGCAGAAATTTCAGCGATTTATTCTCTTCAAAAAACTTTTTGAGCGGAGAATTGCTTTCTGATCTCATAGCCATACTTATCCCTTTTTATTGATTTTAAATATATGATAGTGTCTTGTCAAGTGGTGTAAATTGATTTCTACTTTAACCCCCTGTGTCTCATTTATGTAATAATGCCACCGGTGCCAGTGTAAACTCCTTCGTCGACGTAAGTTTGGCCATAGACTCCA
>DUSJ01000108.1 GCA_012842645.1 Clostridiaceae bacterium
GGAGAAAGAGTCGTAATCAAGATGCTCGAAGCTGAAGAGACGACCAGGAGCGGTATCGTTCTTCCCGGAACAGCAAAGGAAAAACCCCAGGTAGCAGAGGTTATCGCAGTAGGACCTGGGACAAAGGATGTTGAAATGGCAGTAAAAGTCGGCGATAAAGTACTTATAAGCAAATATGCCGGCACGGAAGTTAAGCTTGACGGCAACGAGTATACGATAGTCAAGCAAAGCGACATTCTTGCAATAGTGGAATAATAGGAGGGAAAAGTCATGGCAAAGGATATCAAGTTCGGTGAAGAGGCAAGAAAAGCGCTGGAAAGCGGTGTCAATAAACTTGCGAACACAGTAAAGATCACATTGGGCCCGAAGGGCAGAAATGTTGTCCTGGATAAAAAATTCGGTTCTCCCCTTATCACAAACGACGGCGTTACTATAGCCAAGGAAATCGAGCTGGAAGATCCCTTCGAGGATATGGGAGCACAGCTTGTAAAGGAAGTTGCTACAAAAACCAATGATGTTGCCGGTGACGGTACAACCACGGCTACCCTGCTTGCCCAGGCAATTATCCGTGAAGGCCTCAAGAACGTGGCCGCCGGCGCTAACCCAATGATCCTTAAGAAAGGTATCAGCAAGGCTGTTGACGCAGCAGTCAAAGGAATCAGCGAGATCTCCCAGAAAGTCAAGGGTAAAGAGGATATTGCCCGCGTAGCCGCAGTTTCGGCCAACGACGAGGAGATCGGAAACCTCATCGCCGACGCTATGGAGAAGGTTGGCAATGACGGTGTCATCACGGTAGAAGAGTCCAAGACCATGGGCACACATCTTGAAGTAGTTGAAGGTATGCAGTTTGACCGCGGCTATATTTCAGGATACATGGTAACTGATACCGAGAAGATGGAAGCTGTTCTTGAGAATCCATATATCCTGATCACAGACAAGAAGATTTCAAATATCCAGGAACTCCTGCCCATACTGGAGCAGATCGTTCAGCAGGGCAAGAAGCTTGTCATCATAGCCGAGGATGTTGAAGGCGAAGCACTTGCCACACTTATCGTCAACAAGCTGCGCGGCACATTCACATGCGCTGCTGTTAAGGCTCCCGGTTTCGGCGACAGGCGTAAGGAAATGCTCCGTGATATAGCTATCCTGACAGGCGGCCAGGTAATCACCGAAGAACTCGGCCTGGATCTCAAGGAAGCAAGGCTCGATCAGCTGGGCCGTGCTGAAAAAGTCATAGTTCAGAAGGAGAACACCATTATAGTTGGCGGCAGCGGCGATGAAAAAGCCATCCGTGACAGGATCAACTCCATCAAGGCCCAGATCGAAGAAACCACTTCGGACTTCGACAGGGAGAAACTGCAGGAAAGGCTTGCCAAGCTGTCTGGCGGCGTAGCTGTCATCCAGGTCGGCGCTGCTACCGAGACAGAAATGAAAGAGAAGAAGCTCCGCATCGAAGACGCTCTTGCAGCTACACGCGCAGCTGTTGAAGAAGGAATCGTATCGGGCGGCGGAGTAGCATTCATAAACGTAATTCCGAAGGTCAAGGCATTGCTTGAAGAAACATCAGGCGATGAAAAGACCGGTGTTCAGATTATTGTAAAAGCCCTCGAGGAACCCCTGAAGCAGATAGTCATCAACGCAGGTCTCGAAGGTTCGGTTATCCTCGATAAGGTGGCCAAGAGCGATGTAGGCATCGGCTTCGACGTAGTGACAGAAAGCTATGTCAACATGATCGAGAAGGGTGTTGTGGACCCGGCAAAGGTTACCCGTTCGGCACTCCAGAATGCCGCTTCAGTTGCTTCGATGCTGCTTACGACCGAGTCCATCGTGGCTGACAAACCCGAGAAGCCCGACCCGGCAGCTGCTGCAGCCGGCATGGGCGGCGGAATGGGCGGCATGATGTAAACAATGAAGCAAGTGAAGCAAGTGTGTGTGAAGCAAGGGGACGGTTCCTCTGCTTCAAAGCAAAAAATGAGATAAATCAAAGAACAGTGCGCTGGTTAACCCGGCGCACTGTTTTTTCCTTTGCTCTTTACTCGTCATCTTTGAATAAAAAATTGTACAAAAATAAGTACAAAAGCTTGATAAATTTTTATCAATCTAACATTTACATTGCACAGTTTAGTTTGTTAAAATAATAACGAAGATAAATATTAAAAAGATTTTTTATTTTTCAGCTTATTGTTAAAAAATTAACGATAGAAAAGCAAAGGAGAGATGAGCATGGCAACAATAAACAGAGAAATCATCGATGGAGTTGAAAAGCTGGAAAAATCACTTCAAAGACTGAGAGAAGCACAGAGGATGTTCGCATCCTATACCCAGGAGCAGGTGGACAAAATCTTTCTGGCAGCCGCTTCTGCAGCAAATAAAGAAAGGATCCCGCTGGCTAAAATGGCAGTGGAAGAAACAGGCATGGGAGTTGTCGAGGACAAGGTGATAAAGAACCATTATGCCTCGGAGTATATATACAATGCATATAAGAACATAAAAACATGCGGCGTTGTTGAAGAAGACAAGGCTTACGGCATAAAGAAAATTGCCGAGCCTGTGGGAATAATAGCAGCAGTGATTCCGACTACAAACCCGACCTCTACCGCCATCTTCAAGACTCTTATTGCCCTCAAGACCAGGAACGGCATTATACTGAGCCCCCATCCGAGGGCAAAAAAGTGCACCATCGAAGCTGCCAGGATCGTGCTTGAGGCAGCCGTAAAGGCCGGAGCGCCGGAGGGCATAATTGACTGGATTGATGTGCCGTCCCTTGAACTTACCAACATGGTTATGAAAGAGGCCGACCTTATCCTTGCCACCGGAGGTCCGGGAATGGTCAAGGCTGCATATTCGAGCGGCAAGCCTGCCATCGGCGTCGGTCCGGGGAATACGCCGGCCGTTATTGACGAATCAGCCGATATACTCCTTGCGGTCAACTCAATAATTCATTCCAAAACCTTCGACAATGGCATGATCTGCGCTTCGGAGCAGTCGGTCATTGTTCCTGAAAAGATTTATAAAGCAGTCAGGAATGAATTCAAGGCAAGGGGCTGCTATTTCCTCGACAAGGACGAGATCGAAAAGGTAAGGAAAACAATACTGGTCGACGGCGCCATCAACGCGAAGATAGTCGGACAGACTGCATACAAGATAGCATCCCTTGCAGGAATCACCGTACCCGAGAACACCAAGATCCTGATCGGCGAAGTCGAGAGCACGGATCTTTCAGAGCCATTCGCCCATGAGAAACTCTCTCCTGTGCTTGCAATGTATAAAGTAAAGGATTTCAGCGAGGCATTGGACAAGGCCGAGCAACTGGTCGCCGCCGGCGGCTTCGGACATACGGCTTCGGTATACCTTGATCCCGTAACCGGGAGGGATAAGCTTGACGAATTCGCATCAAGGATGAAAGCCTGCCGTATCCTGCTGAATACCCCGTCTGCCCAGGGAGGAATAGGAGATCTCTACAACTTCAAGCTTGCTCCTTCACTTACCCTTGGCTGCGGTTCATGGGGCGGCAACAGCGTATCTGAAAATGTAGGCGTCAAGCATCTTCTGAACATCAAGACGGTTGCCGAGAGAAGGGAAAATATGCTGTGGTTCAGGGCTCCCCAGAAAGTGTATCTCAAGAGAGGCTGCCTTCCTGTAGCCCTTGACGAACTGAAGACCGTATTGGGAAAGAAAAAGGCTTTCATAGTCACAGATAGTTTCCTTTATGAAAACGGCTATACAAAACCGGTTACCGATAAACTTGACGAACTTGGAATAAAGCATACGACATTTTACGATGTAGCTCCTGATCCTTCCCTCGCATGCGCCAGGGAAGGAGCCAAGCAGATGCGTGCCTTCGGGCCTGACTGCATAATCGCGGTAGGCGGCGGTTCTGCAATGGACGCTGCGAAGATCATGTGGGTACTGTACGAACATCCCGAGGCTGATTTCACGGATATGGCCATGCGCTTCGCAGATATAAGGAAACGTGTGTACACATTCCCCAGGATGGGCGAAAAGGCTTACTTCGTGGCCATACCCACAACCGCAGGCACAGGCAGCGAGGTTACGCCATTTGCCGTTATAACCGACGAATCCACCGGTATAAAATATCCTCTTGCCGACTATGAACTTATGCCCAACATGGCGATTGTGGACGCTGACATGATGATGAACGCGCCCAGGGGACTGACTGCGGCTTCAGGCATCGATGCCATGACCCATGCGCTTGAGGCATATGTTTCCATGATGGCCACCGATTACACCGACAGTCTCGCACTGGGAGCCTTGAAGATAATATTCGAGTACCTGCCCAGGGCATATGAAAACGGAGCCAACGACCCGGTTGCCCGGGAAAAGATGGCCAATGCCGCGACCATGGCAGGCATGGCATTCGCCAACGCCTTCCTCGGTGTCTGCCATTCGATGGCCCATAAGCTTGGCGCCATCCATCACCTGCCCCATGGCGTAGCCAACGCGCTGATGATCAATGAGGTTATCAGGTTCAATGCAACCGAGGTACCGGTAAAAATGGGAACATTCCCGCAGTACGACCATCCCCGTACGCTCGCAAGGTATGCCGCTGTCGCAGACCACCTCGGGCTTAAGGGCAGGACCGATGAGGAGAAGCTTGAAAACCTGCTGAAGGCAATAGATGATTTGAAGGCGAAGGTTGGTATCAAAAAGACTATCAAAGATTACGGCATTGACGAGAAGACCTTCCTTGACAGCCTTGACGACATGGCGGAGCAGGCTTTTGACGACCAGTGCACAGGGGCCAATCCGCGCTACCCGCTGATGAGCGAGATCAGGCAGATGTACCTGAACGCTTATTACGGTGAATCTGTGACTACGTACAGCATTATCTCCCTGCAGCATGTATTGCCGGTAAAAGTGAATAAATAAAAAACCGCTTATATTGCTCCCCCTGATTTGTGTATTTGGGGAGGGAGGTTTTTTGCACAGAAATGTGTAAAAAACCTCCGTCCCCCTTTTACACTTCCACGCCGAACCAGTCGCATTTGCCGGCCCTGACAAAACCGCATTTCATGGCGAGCCCGGGGGACTGGTTATTGCTCTCAAGGATCTGGACAAAGGGAATATTACCGGATTCTATGATTTTTCCTGCAAGGTCGATGGTCACATCAACAGCATATCCTTGCCGGCGATATTCCTCTCTCGTATACATAATACCCATCGAGTTGTCGTCGTGGGTCAGCACCCATGAAACCGGCTCATCGTTTATATAGACGGCTGATGAATGACGGAGCATTATATCTTTCCTGATCTGTTCCAGGCTCCCTTAGCTTCTGAAGGTATA
>DUSJ01000109.1 GCA_012842645.1 Clostridiaceae bacterium
AGTGTCGGTATTTCTTGGTGAAGAACTGACCGATATTCTCAACGCTATTGAAAATGACACACTATATGTGGGCAAAAGCAAGACCCTTATGGAAATAGGCGCGACAGTGCTGCCCCATTTCCCCAAGGACACAACCGACAGGAACAGGACTTCGCCTTTCGCATTCACTGGCAACAAGTTCGAGTTCCGCATGGTTGGTTCGTCATTCTCAATAGCCGGTCCGATCATAGTGCTGAATACCATAGTCGCGGATATTCTGGGCCAGTTTGCAGACATTCTTGAAAACAGCACTGATTTCAAAGCCGATCTGGGCAAACTGATCAAGAAAACGGTCACCGACCATAAGCGCATAATCTTCAATGGAAACAACTATGACAGCTCCTGGGTGGTTGAAGCAGAACGCAGAGGGCTCTCCAACCTGAAAACCACGCCGGAGGCTCTTCCTGCTTTCATCTCGCCCAAGAGCATTGAATTGTTCACCAGGCACGGCGTTTTCTCGGAGCACGAGATCCATTCACGTTACGATATATTGCTTGAGAATTACTCCAAGACCATCAACATTGAAGCCCTCACCATGATCGACATGGTCAACAGGGAGGTTATCCCGGCTGTTGTAGCTTATCAGAACGAGCTGGCTGAACTCGTACTCCGGAAGAAATCGATAAGCGCAGATCTGCCGGCAGGTCTGGAAGAGAGCCTGATCGACAGGATCTCAAGGTTGTCTGAATGCCTTAAGGCAAGATTGGATAATCTCTCAGCCCAGACAATAGCCGTGAGAGAGATAAAGGATAATCTCGAAATGGCAAAGGCATACCGTGAAAAGGTGTTCATGGCCATGAGCGAGCTTCGCATGATAGTTGATGAGCTAGAAACGCTGGTCAGCAGCAAGCATTGGAAGATCCCTACCTATGCTGAGATCCTGAACAGCGTGGTATAAAACACCCTTCCTCTTTTCAAGGACCGGGCATTTGCGCGCCCGGGTCAGGCGACGGGGATATTCCGTTATAAGCCAGGCCCCGCAATTTAACGGCGTGTCCCCTCGCACAAATAAGAACGGGAGCAGAATACGCTCCCGTTCTTATTTGCTTGGATTATTTCATTGAATCTTCCGATCTTACTGCTCCCCGGTTATCGTCCCGGGCGCCGGGAAGATTCCCGTATAAGTTCCGCTTATCGGCAATATCAATAAGCTCCCGCTCGCTTTCAACTTCGCTGGGGTATGGAAATGAACGGGCTGATTTTTCGAATTTCTCCCTTATAGACCGCGCTTCTTTCTCATCCTTCCGTTCCAGCAAGGCCAGCGCATATTCGGTCCTTATGACAGACAGAAAATTCCTCATCGCCGTCATGAATTTCTTTTGCCGTCTGTCGATAAGATCGCCTGCCTGTCCGTAAACGTTTCCTCTTACCAGTCTGCAGTATATAAGATCACAGATCAAAAGCCGCCGATGTACCTCTACGATGGCTGTGTCCTTTTCAAGGAGTTCATTAATCAAATGCTCAGCTTCTTCAAACTTATGAAGATCCATAAGGCGGTTTTCGACAAGCACCCCTATGACGGCAAGGATACTGTTTTTCATTTTTTCATCGTCAGGTATCTCAAACCATTCTTCAGGCATGTCCTTAATCCTGATTCCCTGAGCGGCGAGACCGTTTAATTTTAGCTGCAGCCAGAATGCACGCATCGCCTCGCTGTTTCGCCCTATCTCAAGAGTGTTGTAACCGTCATTATTAATGTTCCCCAATCGCATGGGTATTCCGTTCATTAAACCGGCCGCGATCCCTATGATTCCGGCCGTCTGAAGAAATAACGGAAGATAGAGCGTGTTTTTGCTTATGGGATACAACCCGAGCAGCACCATCCCGATAATAATGTTCATCAGCGAACCACCCAGGTTAAACATGACAAACGGGACTTTGCCGTCAGTCATATCAGGCGGGACCA
>DUSJ01000110.1 GCA_012842645.1 Clostridiaceae bacterium
AAAGAAGCAGGCTATGGAGTGACAAGCTCGAGGAGAAACTTGTTTTCGTAGGCCTGTCAGGGATGACCGACCCGCCAAGGAAGGAAGCCGCCGAAGCTGTCCTGCGCTGCCGGCATGCAGGGATAAAAACTGTCATGATAACGGGGGACCATAAAGAAACAGCCCGGGCCATCGCTGAGTCGATAGGTATTTACCGTGAGGGTGACATGATCCTGACGGGAACGGACATGGATAATATGAGTGACGCGAAGCTGGAGTCCGCATGCATGAAAACTACTGTTTATGCGCGTGTTTTCCCACGGCATAAGTTGAGGATAGTTCGTGCTTACAGAAAAAGAGGTCATATAGTAGCTATGACGGGCGACGGAGTAAACGATGCCCCTGCGGTCAAGGACGCCGATATAGGAATAGCCATGGGCAGAAGCGGGACGGATGTAACGAGGCAGTCCGCGGCCATGGTTCTCATGGATGACAACTTCTCAAGTATCGTGGCGGCTGTGGAGGAAGGGAGAAACATCTATTCCAACATACGCAAGTTTATAAGGTATCTCCTGTCCTGCAACGTGGGCGAAGTCCTTACCATGTTCCTGGCCTCCCTGTTTGGCCTTCCGATACCGCTTATGCCAGCACAGATACTGATAGTAAACCTGGCCACCGATGGCCTGCCTGCCATAGCCCTCGGTCTGGAGCCCGGCGATCCGGATATAATGGAGAGGCCGCCAAGGTCCCCTGATGAAAGCATATTCGCCCACGGGCTTTCCGGGGTGATCGCTACAAGAGGCATTTTGATTGCGCTTTCGACCCTGGCAAGTTTCATAATTATTTTAACTGCCAGCAAAAACCTGGCCGCTGCCCGGACCTGCGCCCTTGTTACCCTGGTGATGTCGCAGCTGATACATGTTTTCGAGTGCAAGTCCGAAACAAGAGGTATATTTGAAATAAAGCTGTTTTCGAACATTTACCTGGTACTGGCGGTAATAAGCTCGGTACTCATGCTGCTGGGGGTCATATACCTGACTTTCCTGGCCAATGTATTCGGAACCGTGCCGCTGAATGCTAACGAATGGATGATATCAGGAGGGATAAGCCTTTTGGTTCCTGTCGCATTCGGCATCTGGAGGGACATAAAAAACAGGAAAAAGGGAAGATAGGGTTCCTATGGGCCTTCTCCTTATGTTAGAATTATCATATGGATGTAAAAATACAGGAGATAAGGAAGGGTGGTTGCTATGCTCTCAATCCAAAACGTTTCAAAAACATATTCAAAAAGCAAGGTTAAGGCAGTGGACAATATTTCTCTGGAAGTCAGGCCAGGTGAAATATTCGGATTCCTGGGGCCTAATGGAGCCGGGAAAACAACCACCATCAAGATGATAACGGGGATTTTGCCGATAGACGAAGGCAGAATTACAATTTGCGGTTACGATATCGAAAAAGATCCCATCAAGGCCAAGATGAATATTGGCTTTGTTCCTGACAATCATGATGTGTACGAGAGGCTTAAGGGAATCGAGTACCTGAATTTTATAGCCGACGTGTATGATGTGCCGACTGATGTGAGAAAGGAACGAATAAACAAGTACCTGGAGATGTTCGAAATGAAGGAAGCCGCGGGGCAGCAGATCAAGAGCTACTCCCACGGAATGAAACAGAAAATAGTAGTTGCGGGAGCTCTCATCCACCAGCCTCCGCTCTGGATCATGGATGAACCGCTGACCGGCCTTGATCCCAGGGCTGCCCACTTGCTGAAAGAAGAGATGAACCAGCACTGCGCGAAAGGCAATACGGTGTTTTTCTCGACCCATATACTGGAGGTTGCAGAAAAGCTCTGCCACAGGATTGGAATTATTAATAAGGGAAAGATTATTGCGGTTGGTACCATCGACGAGCTTAGAAAATCCGAGGATGCATCCCTTGAAAGCATATTCCTGAGCCTGACAGAGGAAGGGAGTGCTGGTAATGCGTAAGTTTTTCAGTCTTCTGAAAACCCAGCTCAACGCTCAGTTCGGTTTTACCAACGCCCTTTACAACCTGAAGAATGACAGGAAGGCTTTCCTCAGGGGATTTGGGATATTCATCGCCGTCCTGCTTTCCGCGGCATATTTTATAGGATTTTATACCTTTTTTATTTACCAGGTGTATAAAGGGGCTTCCGCAATGAATATGCCCCATATGATCCTGACCATTGCCGCTATATGCTCAGGGGTTATCGTACTGATTTTCGGCGTTTTTTATATTTTAGGCGCACTTTTCCTTGCAAAGGATACCGAATTCCTTGCGTCGCTGCCCATTCAACAGGGCAGTGTCTTCATGGCCAAGTTCGCGATGGTGCTGATCGGCGAGTATCCGCTGGCATTCATACTTATGCTCCCGCCGGTAATCATCTATGGCATTGGAATGCAGAAAGGTGTCCTTTACTACATCCTGGCCATAATATGCACTCTTTTCCTTCCGTTTTTGCCCCTTGTCATCTCGTCGTTCCTGTCCCTGGTTCTTATGAACGTGGTAAGCCGTTCCAAGCGCAGGGATCTGATTATAATTATCGGAAGCATTTTAATGGTAGTGGGTTTGTTCATTGCCCAGAATTACCTTGTGTCCATGATGCCTGATAACCCCGAAGACTTTGCAAAAGCTCTCATGGAGAGCAGCGATGCCATTGTCAGGTTCATGGGAAGAGCATTTCCG
>DUSJ01000111.1 GCA_012842645.1 Clostridiaceae bacterium
AGGATGGGAGCAGGAAACGCCCCTATATGATCCACCGGGCGCTGCTTGGCTCCATTGAAAGGTTCTTCGGCGTGCTGCTGGAACACTATGCCGGTGCGTTCCCCGTATGGCTGGCTCCTGTCCAGGCAAAGATTATCCCTATCCTTGAAAAGCACCAGGAGTTCGCTGAAAAAGTGGCTAAGAAATTAACGGACAGGGATATTGACGTGGAAATCGACGCCCGCAATGAAAAGATCGGGCTCAAGATCCGTGAAGCCCAGCTTCAGAAAGTGCCTTACATGCTGGTTATAGGCGATAAGGAAGTTGAGAGCAACACGGTTTCCGTAAGATCCAGAAAGGACGGGGATATGGGTTCCATGGATGTGGATGCCTTCGTGGAGAAGATCGCTGTCGAAATATCCTCGAAAGTATGATTGATTTATGATAGAATAAACCCCTGAAGAGTGTTTCGGGGGTTTATTCTTATGGCTGTAAGGGCGGGCGCCAGGAACGAAGATGTCAATAAAGAAAGTACTGACAGGATAAAAGAACACCTGAAAAACAATACGTTTTCGAGGGTCTATCTTTTTTATGGTGAAGAAACCTTCCTGATCGACTATTTTGTCAATGAAATAAAAAAGCAGGTTCTTGGCGAAAATGATGAGGGTCTCAATCTTTCGGTGTTTGAAAACAAAACAGATATCGAGGTCCTTATCGATGCCTGCGATACCTTCCCCTTATTTGCGGATAAAAAGCTTGTGATCGTTAAAAACTCAGGATTGTTTTCTGCGAAAGGACAGAAGAAAACCGAGGCAGCCGGGGAAGAAGACGGGCAGGAAGAAGAGGAAGCAAAACAGGAGCAAAGCACGGTAACGGGCAGCAGGGCCCAGGAAGCGTTAAGCGAATATATTCCAAATATCCCTGTAACGACATGCCTTATATTTATCGAAAACAGTGTGGATAAGAGGCTCAAAGTCTTTAAGCAGGTATCAGTATACGGAACGGTCCTTGAGTTTAAGCGAAATAAACCGGAGTACCTGGTACACTGGGTTATTGCGAACATGAAAAAACAGCTCGGCAGGAACATTACAGCCGAGGCTGCCGAGTATCTCGTGGCGGTAAGCGATCCTGACATGTATGCTTTAAGGAATGAAATGTTCAAGCTTTCTGCTTATACCGGGGACCGGAAAGATATAACCCTCGAAGATGTTAAGCAATTGGCCATACCCACCATCAAGAGCGTAATATTTGACCTTCTTGATGCCGTCGCGCAAAGGAACGGGAAAAAAGCGATCGTTATACTGGACGATATCCTTTCCCTGAAAGAACCTGAGCAAAAGATCTTCGCCATGCTTTCAAAACAGGCTGGCGAACTGATGAAGATGAAGCTGTTGCTGGAAAGCGGGGCTTCCCAGGCGGATATTAACCGCTATTTTTCGGGCAGGCACCCATATGTCATTAAAAAATTGACGGAACAGGCACGGAGAACGAGCGTGAAATACCTTCAAGACCTGCTCAGATGCCTGATGGAAACCGAAGAAAGCTATAAGAAGGGTCTTATCGGGCCAAGGCTTGCATTTGAAATCCTGTTTGAGAGATTAAACGCCCTGTGACCGGGTAAGAATTTTATGTGGTTAAACGGGCTTATTTGTGCATTTCGCTTTATTGCAATTATTATACTGTGGGGATATAATTTAGTATAGTAATTTAAGTTACTGTATATAAATCATGGCATAAATCACTTTAAGAGGATAGGAGCAGTCTTGTGCCGGTTACTTTAAGTGACATATTCGCTTACATCATGAATTTTTTGGGGCTTAACAGCGTTTGGGATATAATTAGAATGGTAATTGAAGTATCCCTTGTTTCATATGTGATCTATAAAGGTATCCAGCTTGTTCGTGAAACCAGGGCTATCCAGCTTGTAAAAGGACTTATATTTATTCTTATATTCTCCAAGTTTTCTGAGATTTTAGGCCTGAAAACCATAGCATATCTTTTGCAGGGAGCCATCCAGCTCTTCGGGTTCGGTCTCATCGTACTGTTCCAGCCTGAACTCAGGAGGGCCCTTGAGAAACTCGGAAGCAGCGGCTTCCAGGACATAATGCTCAGAAAGACCGATGAAGACCGGGTTAAGACTATTTCCGCCATCGAAGCGATAGTTCAGGCATGCGCCCAGTTGTCACAGAATTATATCGGCGCGCTTATCATTATAGAAAGA
>DUSJ01000112.1 GCA_012842645.1 Clostridiaceae bacterium
AATTATATAAAAAATAATTAAACAAGGGGGCCTTTGAATGACTGGTATCGCTTTGGTAATTGCATTTATTGTTGCAATTGCGCTCATGATCATCGCCATCTCAAGACTCAAGATCCATCCGTTCCTCTCAATCATGGCTGTGTCCCTGCTTTTTGCGATCACAGCGGGAATCCCGATAACGGACATTCCCAACGTGATAGGGACAGGATTCAGCAACACTTTCAAAAGTATAGGCATCGTTATCATTTTTGGCGCGCTGATTGGCACGTTGCTTGAGAAGTCAGGTGCTGCTTTAAAAATGGCGGATCTTGTCGTCAAACTCGTCGGGAAGAAAAACCCTGAGCTTGCAATGCTGATAATGGGTTGGATCGTATCTATACCCGTATTCTGCGACAGTGGGTTTGTTGTACTCAATCCGATCAGAAAAGCGCTGGTAAAACGTACGGCGAAATCGTCGGTTGCCTGTACCATAGCTCTTTCCCTGGGACTTTACATATCCCACTGCTTTATTCCGCCGACGCCAGGTCCCATAGCTGCGGCCAATACGTTGTATGAACAGGGAATTAAACAGGAAACCAACCTGCTGTTCGTCATTCTGATGGGAGCGGTTTGCTCCATCCTGCCACTGATCGCAGCATACATCTTTGCAATCTTTATAGGAAAAAGAGTGAAGGATCGTGAAGAAGCGGGCGAAGCAACCGGAGAGGTAGTCCGTTCCTATGAAGAACTAGTTGCCAGCTTCGGCAAACTGCCCAACGGCTGGCTGTCATTTGCTCCAATCGTGGTTCCCATTATTCTGATGGCCCTTTCATCCGCTTTTTCAATGGCAGGTATTTCTGTTCCGATAATAACATTCTTAGGAACACCTATCATCGCAATAGCGACAGGAGTAATCCTGGCTATCATACCTCTGGCCAGTCAAAAAATGCTGAAGGATTTTTACAAGCTTACAGAAGAAACACTTAAGGTTTCAGGACCAATACTTTTCATCACAGCAGCGGGCGGTGTACTTGGAAATGTTATCGCTTCTTCTACACTGGTTGATTTTATAAAGGAAAACTCTGCTGTTCTTTCATCACTCGGTTTGCTGTTCCCGTTCCTGTTGTCAGCTATACTGAAGACTGCCCAGGGTTCTTCAACTGTCGCTCTGACAACGACAGCAGGCATAGTTGCGCCTATGATTACAGCCCTCGGACTTGGCACGCCTGTTATGACCGCGCTGACAGTCATAGCCATAGGTGCCGGAGCCATGACAGTTTCCCATGCCAACGACAGCTATTTCTGGGTCGTTACCAACTTCGGAAACATGAAGGTTGAGGACGGCTATAAAACCCAGACGCTGGGAACACTTGTTGTCGGCATAGCTTCTATTATAAATGTGCTGATCGTTTCACTGTTCTTATAATACATGATATTAATGACCTAAATTTTGCTATGTTTTCATAAGGGGCTGTCTCTGCCCCTTATTTATTTGTGGTAAAATTGTATGTATGAACTAAGCGCGAATTATTTATCATGATCTATATACGTAAGGAGGATTATCAAATGAACCTGAGACCAGATGCTGACAAAATAATTGAATCCGCTATAAGGGCGGCACTCCCTGACACAGCGGTAAAAAAGGCTTTACAGGATGAAGACTTTTCGGGCGGCAGGCTTATCATGGTATCGATAGGCAAGGCAGCCTGGTCCATGGCCAATGCTGCCTGTGACATACTGGGAGGCAGAATCGACGAAGGCATTGTAATAACGAAGTATGGCCACTCTATGGGAGCTCTGCCCAATATCCGGATAAGGGAAGCCGGCCACCCGATACCTGATGCCAATTCTTTTGCTGCTACCGAAGAAGCGATAAGGATGGTCTCAGGTCTTAAACCGGAAGACAAAGTGCTGTTCCTTATTTCAGGCGGAGGTTCAGCCTTGTTCGAGAAGCCTTTGATCGGTGAATCAGAGATTGCGCGCCTTAATGAGCAGCTCCTGGCTTCCGGCGCTGATATCACGGAAATAAATACGATCAGGAAACGCCTGTCAGCTGTAAAGGGCGGAAAATTCGCAAAGCTCTGCGAGCCCGCCAGGGTAATCTCCGTGGTTTTGTCGGACATTATTGGAGATCCACTGGACATGATCGCTTCGGGACCAGCATATCCCGATTCGTCAACCTCAGAGCAGGCTATAGGGATAATAAAAAAATATGGGATAAAAGTTTCTGAAGAAACACTGGAATTATTGAAAAAAGAGACTCCGTCAGAGCTGAGCAATGTCAGGACCAAGGTTACAGGCAGCGTTACCCAGCTGTGCAAAGCGGCGGAGCAGACATGCAGGGAACTGGGGTATGAACCGGTGATTCTGACAGCAAGCTTGAGGTGCCAGGCAAGGGAAGCGGGCAGTTTCCTGGCATCCATTGCCCAGTATTATAATTCATCTGAAAAATCCCTTGCATTCATAGCAGGCGGGGAAACTGTCGTCCAACTGAAAGGCAAAGGCAAGGGGGGAAGGAACCAGGAACTTGCATTGTCGGCTGCAGAGGGGATATCGGGACTCAATAATGTGGCGGTATTTTCAGTGGGGTCTGACGGCACCGACGGACCGACCGACGCGGCAGGGGGATACGTGGACACCATGACAAAGAAGGTCCTTGCCGAGAAGGGTATCGACATTTTCGAAACGCTGGAGAACAACGATGCATACCCTGCGCTTCAGGCATGCGGCGGGCTTATTATAACCGGTCCCACCGGAACGAATGTTAACGACCTGTCGGTACTTCTTATCAAAAGATAGTCCATAGATTTGTGTATCTTTTTATTTGCTCCGAATCATAGTATACTATAAACAGAAAGATTTTCCGGGCCAGACCGTCAGCCATGACGCTGATGGTCTGTATGCCTTGTTTTTAACAGAAAAATCAGTATTGATACAAGGAGTTTATTATGGCTATAAGAAAAATAGTTTTAAAAGGTGATGAAATATTAAATAAAAGATGCAAGGAAGTCAGGGAGATAAACGACAGGATCCTGGAACTTCTGGACGATATGAGGGATACCCTTTATGAAAACGGCAACGGCGTCGGTCTTGCCGCT
>DUSJ01000113.1 GCA_012842645.1 Clostridiaceae bacterium
CTGTATCCTGTCGCCATCGGCTACGACATATGCGGTCCCGGTACCCATGCTGACTATTATCGCCCTGTTAAGTCCGCTCAGCGAGAGTCCTCCGCGTCCTATGGCAAGGAACTCGTCTACCCTGTAAGCAGGAATGCTGAATATATTTCCTTCAATGAACGTGGAACCGACTCCGGTGACCATGACATGGTCCACGTCGGACAACTGCAGACCGTTTTCATTGAGGAACCTGCCAAAGGCTCCATACATTGAAGACAGGGGATCAGTAGCTTTTACCAGGATCGGGCTGAACATGCTGCCGTTATCAAACCCCACGATTTTTGTTGTACTGCCGCCTATATCAATGCCGACTATTTTACCCATATCAGCATCTCCTGTTTATTGCCTGACCGTTTTACTGTAGCGGAAATATGCCAGGGCTACCGGCACGGTTATTATCCCGCCGACGATCATCTCGGCTATCGCATTGGTGGTGAACACCGCGATGAGGAATGCACCGAACGCCATCCCTAACCTTTCCACTACTTCCTTTGCATAAACAAGGTAAAGCATAAGGAATACAAGCGCGGTATTGGTCAGGCTTCCCGCCATTCCTCCGATGAACGAGCTCACGGTATTTTTCAATGGTGACTTTTTCAGGAGCCTGGATATTCCGGCGAAAGCAAAATACGAAACCACGCCAATGAACATCCTGGGCAGCACGGAAACCAGAGGATTGATGAATAGCGGGTCCAAAACGGTCACCGGCCTTGTTGCGGCATGGATAAGGGTGACGATCCCGAATGAAGTGCCCATTATGAAACCTGCGACAGGTCCCAGGATCACTCCGGTTATTATGGTCGGGATATGGACTATTGTTGCGCTGATGGTCCCCAACGGTAGCATCCCAAGGGGTGTCATGTCGAGAATGATGGTGATGGCCAGCATGAGACCGAGCATGGCCAGGCTCCGGGGATTCTTAAACAGATTCTTCATTTTTTGACCTCCGTTCTCATTCCCTTTAAGGGATATGATTCGAAATATAAAGATGTTTGATGGTTAAATGTCCGGTTTCCTGCAAATACCGGCATGCTTGGATATAGCATAACATAAGGTCCGATTCTGTTCAATAATCCATGATGACATATAGCCCGCCGCTTTCTGTTTCATTTTTGGTGATATTTAATAGTATTGCCTGTCAATATGTGATAAAATATGTGATAAAATTAAATCGTTATTTTGGTACCGCAGGTGATAATTTTGCATCATTTGTTCATAGTCAACCCTGTTGCCGGGAAAGGCAGAGCGTTGGGCATCATCCCTGATATCGAGGCACGGTTCAAAGATTCAGAACAGACATACGAAATAGTAGTTACCAAGGCCCCCGGGCACGCGGAAGAAATCGCCGAAGAGGCATCCGCCAGGCATGAAAGCCTGCGCATATATTCGGTGGGCGGTGACGGTACCCTGAACGAGGTTGTAAATGGAATCGCCTGTTCAGGGTCTGAATCAGAGCTCGGCATTATACCGTGCGGTTCGGGTAATGACGCAACCCGCAGCCTGTACCCGGTACGGGATCCCGTTAAGCTTCTTAATGTGCTGCCTTCTTCCGGTTCGGTTCCGGTTGACCTGGGCAGGCTGAATGGCAAGTATTTTATCAATATCGCTTCCATCGGCTTTGATGCCGATGTGGTCCTGAACAGGAACTATTTCAAAGGTTTTCCGCTAATCTCGGGACCCGCTTCATATATTCTCGGAGTCCTTGCCGCCCTTGTAAAATGCAAAAAATACAGGCTCAGGATGACCCTTGATGACAGGGATCCCATTGAAAAGGAATTTTTGCTTACCATGTTTGCAAACGGTTCATATTACGGAGGGGGCATGAAGGCTGCCCCCAGCGCAAAAATGGATGACGGAAAACTTGACTTCTACCTGGTGGATTCGTGCAGCCGCCGCAAGATACTGGTGTTTTTCCCGCGGTTCCGCAAAGGCCGTCATGAAACAATGAAGGAAGTATCCCATGTCCAGGGAACAAGGGCTCTGGTGGAAAGCGATTCCCCATTTCCCGTCAACCTCGACGGCGAAGTTCACATGGAGACCCGTGTAACGGTGGAGCTTATGGACAAATGCATAAGGGTACTCATTCCATAGACGTTTTCAGGGCATTTTCTTTCCGGTTCAGTGCATAGAATCCCGTCGGGTTCTCAGGATTCTGCTTGTTGTAAACAAAAGCTTTGCCATCCATGCCCGAGAAAATGCCGCCCGCCTCGGTAACGATGATATCCATCGCGGCTGTATCCCACTCCATTGTTTTCCCGAAACGATAATAGACCTCCACGTCCCCTCTTGCCAGCAGGCACCCTTTATATGCGCTTCCTGCAGTTATGACGTTCCTGATATCGTTTACTGCAATGAGCCTGTCCATTTCGGGAGCATAATGCGACCTGCTCCTGGCAAGCCTTATATCCTTCGTCCGGCGCGACACGGTTATACGTTTCTCCAGTCCGTTTATATATGACCAGGCACCGAGCGATCTTGCCGCATAATACAGCTCATCATATACCGGGACGTAAATGACACCTGCGACAGGTCTTCCCCACTCCGTAAGGGCAATATTGACGGTAAATTCATCGTTTTCCTTAATGAACTCCCGGGTCCCGTCGAGAGGGTCGACTATAAAGCAAAACCGCTCTCCCTGTCTTGAAAGGTCGTCGGCGGATTCCTCCGATAAAACAGGCATGTCAGGAAATCTTTCCTTCAAACCTCTTACGATAATGCCATCGGCCGCCTTGTCGGCGTCTGTCACAGGAGATTCATCCTTTTTATACTCGATTTCCAGTTCCTTTTTGTAGAACTTCAGTATCTCCTTCCCGGCATCCACCGCCAGTTTCTTCATGATCTCAAGCGCTTCTTTCAGGTCAGGCAAGTCCTTCATCTCCGCATCACAAAATCCTGGTGTATTTTTTCCTGTCCTGGACATACTCAATCCTGTAGACTTCCCTAACGGGGCAACCGCTTGCTGCGCTGACGCTTATGACCTGGTCAAGGTACTGTTCGGGAAACAGCAGGCAGTATCCGCATCCCGTTTTGGAAACCCTGCAGGGCGTGGATATGACCTGGAATATCAAACCTCGCTGTTCAAATATCCTGCATACTCTATAAGCATAATTCCCTGAGTCGTAAAGGGCAATGCAATCCACTGTACGCACCTATTATACCATAATCATAATACATGCTATGCCCTTGTCAAAACAGGTGTGAATATAGGTTGACAGGGTCAATCGGCGTGCAGTATAATGTTTTATGCGCTTGTTCATTGTGTATTGCGCTTTCATGCGCCCGTAGCTCAGCAGGATAGAGCACAAGTTTCCTAAACTTGGTGTCGCACGTTCGAATCGTGTCGGGCGTACCATGGGGTTCCAATGGTTTTGGAACCCTTTTTTATACCTATGATATACTTTATTTTTGCAATATTTCATCCTAAATCTGTTTCGGTAGTCTTATCTGGTATGCTATAAATGCATCTCATCTACATTGGATAAAACAGAAGAATATATTGAAGTACCGAAAGTTGTATTGGGTTGAGTTAATAGTTAACACTTCATTTTCTAAAAACCAACCTTCTGAGATTACATAGTTTCTTACTTTTTCTGGCTCCTTTGTATATTCTACTATAGCCAAACCTTCTTCTGCTCTGAGGCTGCCCTTTCACCGCTGAGGCAAATGACCCTGCTGGCTGAAATAGACCGACTGGTGAAAAGGAACTCCCAGTTTATTATCGCGACCCATTCCCCGATCCTTCTGGCATATCCCAATGCGGTCATATACCAGATAACACAGGACGGAATAGATACTGTCGAATATGAAAAATGTGAGCATTACCTGCTCACAAAACAGTTTCTCGAAAATCCAAAAAAATTCATGGAATATCTGTTCAGCGAATAACAGTCAGTTTGCAGCTTCAATATTTTTAAATATACCTGCCGAGAAAACAAAGAGTGTTACCGCAAGGACAAAATTCCACAAGGCAACTACTCCAACCAGCAGAATTTCCTTTTCTGTGGCTGCCACAAGAATGCCTCC
Organism: Clostridiaceae bacterium; assembly: GCA_012842645.1. Lineage (GTDB taxonomy): Bacteria > Bacillota > Clostridia > DSM-8532 > DSM-8532 > DTU059. Next base: position 4,063 of record DUSJ01000113.1, read on the forward strand.
TACGATCAAACCCGGCAAAATCATCAGTATGTTAACGATCGCTTTAATAAAAATCTGGGTTCCCTTGCTGTAGATCCGGCCAAAAATCCTTCGAGTAAGCACATCCCCATAGGTATACACGGCTCCGAAGAATGTATAAGCCAATATGCAGATAATTATCGTTAACAATGATGACTTGAACAGGATCCCTGATATCACGAACAGAACAGTTCCGTCAAAGAAGTTCTTGATATGTTCGGCCAGGGTCGCATAAAAGAGCTTTTTGGGGGATGAGTCCGGGATCAGGAAAATATAATGCTTCTCAAGTTCTTTGCCCGTGCCGCCCTGCACCTGGAACAGGAAAAGAACATATACGCTGAAAAATAATATGTAAGATAGAGTCAGGATCCCCGTGTCATCGGGAATCACAAGCTTAAAAATGATCGCGGCAATTATGACTGAAACTGAAGCCCTGTCAAGGAACAGGAAAAATGCAGTCTTCCGAAGTTCAAGAAGACGTCTGAAGAAAACAGCAGCCGCGCCGGTACCCGAAAGTTTCTGGTTCACTTTATTCTTTATCTTCAGGTTAAAGTTCACATTGTTGCCTTCACGCTTCGCCTTCACGGCGGCCTCGATGTATTCTGCTCCTTCCAGCACATCTTCGTAATAATCAAGATTCAGCCTGTACAGTGCGACCGATGTGCCTATGATTAAAAGCACCATACCGGTCAGTCCTACCACGAACTCGGTAGTGAAGCCAAGCATTGCGGATGTTGCGATCGAAGCCGTCCAGCCTGTCACAGGAAAATACCTGCTGACCGGGTTATCGAACACAGCTTCCAAAGCCTCACCAAAGTTCCGGGTTTTTGCAAGGCTGATGACAAAAAAGATAACAACGGCAAGCGCAAGACAATCCAGCAGCCTCTTGAGTATCTTCTTTCTCCTGGAATACCTGGCAGCCCATGAGTAGAGTATCATGCTAATCAGGGGATAAGACAGGGCATACATTACCATCGCGAGCAGGACCATCCATACTCCGTATGGCTGAAGTTCAAAATTGTTCTTCAAATTGGGGATCTGGCATATACCGATAAACAGGAACAAAAAAGTACTTCCTACCTGTTTGATAAATGCGTAAAGCAGGATCTTGTTGGGCATGATCGGCGCTGTAAAGGCCATGTTGACATCCGCCATGCGGAAATACGTACTGCCTTTTTCAATGCCAATCTTGAGGGTCGAATAGTACATGAAAACAAAAGCAAGAGACAGGATCCCCATGAATACGCCCGGTGATCCCCTCCTGATCGCGCCAGAAGGCAAAGCGAAGGAGGCGACCAGCATGAAAATTACA